>DJRG01000077.1:544-32360 GCA_002438845.1 Bacteroidales bacterium UBA6366 | reverse complement strand
ACCTTGAGCACGACGCTGACGAGGGTGAGGACAAGATCTCCAAGAAGGCAAGGCTGGAGCAGCTTGAGCCGATGGAAGTCGTGCAGACCTACACGTTCCGTTACCACGAGGCGATGCGTCAGCTGAACGTGGCTCCGCCATCAATCGAGCCGAGGGCGTCAGGACACATCATCGAGCAGATCGAGACCATCAAGAAGATTCTGGATGCGGGCTACGCCTACATCTCCAACGGCTCCGTGTACTTCGACGTGGAGAAATACAACAAGGACCATCACTACGGTATCCTTTCGGGACGTACTCTGGACGACACCCGCGAGGGCACCAGAGAACTGGACGGACAGAGCGACAAGAAGGCTCCGTACGATTTCGCGCTCTGGAAAAAGGCTGAGCCCGAGCACATCATGCACTGGCCGAGCCCGTGGAGCGAGGGATTCCCTGGATGGCATCTGGAATGCTCCGTGATGGGACAGAAATACCTGGGCAACGAGTTCGACATCCATGGTGGCGGAATGGACCTGATGTTCCCTCACCACGAGTGCGAGATCGCCCAGAATGTGGCCAGCCGCCACACCCAGGGCGTGCACTACTGGGTGCACAACAACATGATCACGATCAACGGCCAGAAGATGGGCAAGTCCCTGGGCAACTTTATCACCCTGCCTCAGCTTTTCAGCGGAAAGCACGAGAAGCTCGTCCAGGCATATTCCCCGATGACGGTCCGCTTCTTCATCCTTCAGGCTCACTACCGTAGCACACTGGACTTCAGCAACGAGGCTCTGCAGGCCGCCGAGAAGGGGCTGAAGAGGGTGATGCAGGCTGCGAAGGATCTGTGCGCATTGGCTTCGGCAGCCGGGATCTCCGATACCGAGAAAGGTACGGAAGGTGATCCGGTGGATGCGATGCAGTACGGAGAGTTCATCACCGCCACGGCGCCTGACACCTGCCCTGCCACTTCCGAGGAGGTCAAAGGAATATTCAATGCTGTCTATGAGGCGCTTTGCGACGACCTCAACACGCCTATCGCACTGTCTCACATCTTCGATGCGGTACGGCTCATCAACTCTGCCAAGGCCGGACACACGGCCGCTGAGCCTGCCGAAGCACAACGTACAGCGGCCCTTCGACAAGCTCAGGGACAGAATGTACATGCTCAGGGAGCGTTAAGCAAGGGCGATCTGGAGACTCTGCTTCAGATTTTCGATGACATCGTGTTCGGGGTTCTTGGCCTCAAGGACGAGGCCGCCGCAGAATCCGGCAAAGGACAGGAGATTGTCTCTGGTCTTATGAATATGGTGTTGGAGGAGCGTGCCAAGGCCAAGGCGGCCAAGGATTGGGCGGCCAGTGATGCCATCAGAGACCATCTCAAGGCACTCGGCATCACCGTCAAAGACACCAAGGACGGAGCCGAATGGACAATCCAATAAGATAGCGGTGGTAAAATAACTACTTAGTTATCAAAAGATTAAAGTATTTCCTTCGGTCAGCAGCGACCGAAGACAATTAGTTATATTCTTAATTTTCAAGAAATTACACTTCACCGATTTTAGATGGTGGCAGCAGACTCCGAAGAGGCGGCGGCCTTGGCTGCACGGGCAGCCTCAAGGGCGGCGTGTTCGGCTTTGGCCCGCTCGACAGAAACGGACTTCTTCAGGATGAAGCCCGAACCGAGATACTTGGTGCGGACATCCTCGTCAGCGGCAAGGGATTCCGGAGTTCCCTGCTGAAGGATCGTGCCTTCATAAAGCAGGTAGGCGCGGTCAGTGATAGCCAAGGTCTCACCCACATTGTGGTCAGTGATGATGACGCCGATGTCCTTGTACTTAAGTTTCGCGATAATGAACTGGATGTCTTCCACGGCGATAGGGTCCACTCCGGCGAACGGTTCGTCCAACAAGATGAACTTCGGATCGATGGCCAGGGCTCTGGCGATTTCGCAGCGACGCCTCTCACCACCGGAAAGCTGGATACCGAGACTTTTGCGGACCTTGGAAAGGTTGAACTCGTTGATCAGATCCTCCAGCCTCTCCTGCCGCTCTGCCTTAGGCATGTCAGACATCTCCATCACCGACATGATGTTGTCCTCCACGGACATCTTACGGAACACCGAAGCCTCCTGCGGCAAATAGCCTATTCCTTTCTGAGCCCTCTTGTACATAGGAAGTTCAGTTATGTCCTCATCGTCAAGGAAAACACGGCCACCATTAGGCACGATCTGTCCGGTGATCATGTAGAAACTGGTTGTCTTACCGGCTCCGTTCGGTCCGAGGAACCCTACGATTTCTCCTTGGTTGATTTCCATGGAAACGCCTTTGACGACGGTTCTGATGCCATATTTCTTGACGAGGTTCTCGCAATGAAGTTTCATCTTAATCGCTGTGTATAAAATTACTATTTTGTCTCAAGCCCAAAATCCTTAATCAGATTCTGGACCTCACCGTTCTGTCCCATCAGGGCCGTAGCCTTCTCCTGATCCGTGTAAGGCTGCACCTCTTTCTCCTCGGTCGGAACCACCGCGACTTCCAGCCTGATTCTGGAAGACCCGACCTTTTTCTGCAAGTTTCCTTCCAGAATCATCAGACGATTTTCCCGGATCCATTTCTCTTGGGAAGCATTGCTGACTTTGAACGTCAACTCCTTGTAGCCATCCTTGGTCTCTATGCTGACCTCGGCGTTCTGCAGTGTGTTGGCAAGGCGCGGACTTGAGGCATTCTCGGCCGGTATGGTTTTCCAGGCCTCCAAGACTACGCTATCCTCCGGCATCACATCCGCGATCCGCACCGCCTCTTTTACTACTTTCTTATTCTCCTCTTCCTCGATTATCGAATTGAGCGACAAGGACGCTCCTGTCTTCGCAGGCTTTCTTCTGGCCCTCGGGGCGGGACTCTCACCCACAACGGCCGCTGAGCCAGAACTTTCGATTCCGTTCGATTCGCTTCCAACGTCGGTCACAGAGCTTGTCGAAGTGACTTTAGACGAGACCTCTGTACCTATGACTTTGGTCACTTCGGCAGGCTCAGTGGCCGACACAGCAGGTTCAGTGGCCGATCCTTCCGCTTTCCGCACGGCATCCACTGGCAGCGATTCAGCCAGACCGTGGCCGCCCGTGGCCTCGTGAACGGGTGTCATCTGCGGCGCAGGTGACGGGATGGAGCGCGAAGCGCGGAAGTCTGGCGAGCCGCTGCCAGCGGGTGCCGTCCCCGCAGAAATCTTCGCAGGCTCAACAACCGGCCGTGAAGCGTCCGGAGCCTTCATCAGGAAACTAAGCTTCATCAAGGCGAATTCAATGTGAAGCCTTGGATTCACAGCCTGCTTGTAGCCTGCCTCGCAGGCAGTTGTGATTGTCAAAGCATCATAAAGGAACTTAAGAGAGCAGCGTAAAGCCTGTTCCACATACCTGGCCTTCAATGAGTCAGGCAGTTCCAGCAAAGCGTCAAGCCCTCCGTTCTTCGTCACCATCAGATCCCTGAAATGAGAGCTGAGCGCCGCGCAGAAATGCAGTGCGTTGAACCCTTTGGACAGAATCTCATCAAATTTCAGCAGAGCGGTACCGTAGTCCCCGGACAGGAAAGCGTCCACCAGATTGAAACTATAGTCGTAGTCGAGCACATTGAGGTTCTTCAAAACCTCCTCGTACTTCACGTCAGTCCCGCAGAACGCCACGGTCTGGTCAAAGATCGTGAGTGCGTCACGCATCGCCCCGTCAGCCTTCTGCGCTATCACGTGCAGGGACTCATCGTCGATATTCACTCCCTCCTTCCCTGCTATCATCCTCAGGTTGCTGACAATGTCAGGCACCGAAATCCTGTTGAAGTCGTAAGTCTGGCAACGAGAAAGAATCGTAGGCAGAATCTTATGCTTCTCCGTGGTGGCAAGAATGAATATGGCATGTGCCGGTGGTTCCTCCAGTGTCTTGAGGAACGCGTTGAACGCGGCCGTGGACAGCATGTGCACCTCATCGATGATGTACACGCTGTACTTCCCTACCTGAGGCGGAATCTGCACCTGGTCCATCAGGTTCTTGATGTCATCCACACCGTTGTTGGACGCGGCGTCCAATTCATGAATGCAATAGGACCGTCCCTCCTGGAAAGAACGGCACGACTCGCACTCGCCGCAAGGCTCCATGTCCGGAGAAGGATTGGAGCAGTTGATCGCTTTCGCGAATATCCTGGCCGTGGTCGTCTTCCCCACCCCGCGCGGACCGCAGAACAGGTAGGCATGAGCCAGCTTCCCCCTGACGATGGAGTTCTTCAAGGTCTGAGCGATGTTATCCTGCCCGATAAGGGTCTCAAAAGAGTCTGGACGGTATTTTCTGGCCGATACTATGTAGTCTGACATAAAGCACAAATCTTAGGGAATGGTTGCCCGCACCAAGTTTTGTAAGGCAAATTTACGCAATATTTTGTACATTTGTGTCTTGCGGTACGAAGTATGGAGTAATTTGTCGGCGCTGGCTGCTGAAAAATCTCGTGCCGCCAATAGCATATTGAACGAACAAACTACTAATGAACATGAAACGATTCTGTCAAATACTCGCCTGGACGATTGCCGGGCTGCTGCTTGCCACCGATGTTTTCGGTCAGGCACAAATCACCACAAGAAGGGAGAGGCTCAAGGATTTCACCACCAAAACAACAAAGGTTGTCCTGACCGGAGACGAGTTCCTTGATGAGGCTCTCAAGGAAAGCGTGGCCGCCACATGGACGGTCTCCCCTTACGAGTTCTGCACCAACGAGGAGTTCCAAGGCATCAAGACCAGCGACAATTTTTATTTTCTGATGGTTGTCAAAGGCCAGTTCCGCAGGGAATCAGAGCCGGGAATCGACATGCTGACCCTTGTCAAGGGAGGAGATGGGGCCGAGAAGTCCATTGACGACATGTTCGAGGTCGTGAGCTTCCCTTTACGTCCTACCGAGGACCCGTCCGGACGTGAGTTCGTACTTCTTCCTGCATTTCTGAAAATCATTCAGGACCACACGACGGGGCTCACCGACACAGAGATGAAAGCCTATGCCAACATCGGCGCCAAAGACACAAAGAAATTGAGAATCAAACGAATATTCTTTTGGTCGGAAGACTTCGCTCCTCAGGTTGACGAGCAGACCAAACGCTCGCTCGACGAGGATTTCCTCATCAAGGAAGACGAAGACGAGGTGGACGAGATCTTTACCGAGGGCACTTTCAACACGGTTGTAAGCTACGTGGTGGCTCCGTCAGAGCCGGTCAACGGCTCCATCTGCTACAAGATGCTCATCGGTTCCGACAACCACGAGCTCTACTATTTCAAAAAGCATAAAATCACAGCCAGGAACGGCAAGGGATTCCTCACCAGTGACATCAAGGCAATCAAACTTCTAAGGAAATAATGATCGTAGGGACGGCGGACTGCGGACTAAGGTATGCAGTCAAGAGGAGCGGCAACGCAGTAGGATACTGCTCACTGACAATCAAATGCGGAACGAGGGACGAGGGTGGCTTCCACAGCGGGATCGCCCATTTCACCGAACACACCCTGTTCAAGGGGACAGAGCGAAAAAGCGCAAGGGTGATAAGCAGTTATCTCGACAAGCTTGGAGGCGAGCTTAACGCCTTCACCACCAAAGAGGAGATCGTGATCCACTCCACAGTCCTGAAGGAGGATCTTGGCAAGGCGGCATCCCTGCTTCTTGAGCTGGCCACCTGCCCGACATTTCCGGAAGAAGAGGTGACCATCGAAAAAGGCGTCGTGATCGACGAGATCAACTCCTACAAGGATTCTCCCGCCGAGGATGTCTACGACAAATTCGAGGAAGAACTCTTTGCCGGCCATCCTCTCGGGCGCTCGATCCTCGGCACCGCCGCCAGTGTCAAGAAAATCACGGGGAAAGAGCTGAGACAGTTCACAAAAGAGCATTTTCTGCCAACGAATATGGCTCTGGCGATAGTGGCCGACATTGACGAAAAGAAAATGGAAGAGAGTGTGCTCCGACTGGCAGGTAAAGTGTTCAAAGAAAGACCGGGAACCGTCGGTGAGCGCATGACCATCCCGATTCCCTCAAAACCTGCCTTTAACAAGATGGTCGAAAAAAGGAATCACGAGGTCAACGCCATCATCGGCAACTTCGCGCCTTCCCTTGAGAACACCGAGGAACGCTTCGCTGCCATCCTGATGAGCAACATCATCGGAGGGCCGGCATCCAATTCATTGCTGAACAGTCTTTTGCGCGAAAAGAACGGATGGGTTTACGGTGTCGAGTCTTCATATTCACAATACACCGAATCCGGCATCATGACAATCAGCCTCGGGTGCGAGCGAAGCAATTTGGAGAAATGTCTGGATGCGATCTGGAAAGTGATCCGGAAAATGCAGGACGAGGAATATTCCTCCGTCAGGCTCAAGGCCGCCAAAAAGCAGATCCTCGGTCAGCTCGCCATCAGTTCGGACAACGGCGAGGCGCAGTGCCTTTCGATGGGAAAGAGCCTCATGTCTTTGGGAACCATATTCACTGACAGGCAGAACATCGAGGCGATCGAGGCGGTGACCTCCGAAGGCATAAGGAACGCCGCCGTGAGGATATTCAACTCCGAAAACACATCTTCCCTGATTTTCCTTTAGGCAAGGCAGTCCTTCAAATTTTATGAATATATGGAATCTCCCGCTGATAAATATCTTCGTGAACATTCCTCCCGTCAGAGCGAGGCTTTGGACTGGATTGAGAAGCAGACGAACATCCACACGAATTATCCACGGATGCTTTCGGGGACGGTTCAAGGGAGGCTGCTGACCATGCTTGTGGAGATTTCGCAGGCAAAGCGCATCCTTGAGATCGGCGCGTTCACAGGATATTCAGCGACCTGCATGGCCTACGGACTTCCGGAAGACGGTCACATCGACACCCTTGAGATCAACGATGAATTGGAGGATCTGATGCGTGAAGGCTGGTCAAGGGCCGGGGTATCGGACAAGATCACCCTGCACATCGGAGACGCATGTGAGACACTATCCTCACTGAAAGGTCCTTACGATCTGGTCTATATGGATGCCAACAAGCGGGAATATGTCACCTACTACAATCTGGTCTTCGATCTTGTGAGGCCCGGCGGCCTCATCCTCGCCGATGATGTCCTTTGGGACGGAAAACTCTGGCAGGATCCCGTCCCGAAAGACAAACAGACCCAAGGCATCATCGCCTTCAACGACATGGTAGTCAATGACCCCCGTGTCGAATCCGTCCTTATTCCCATCCGTGACGGCCTCAACGTCATCCGGAAATTATAATTACTCATCAGCGGTTAAGGAAGTCCCGCTGATGAGTAATTATCATCCAATAATATTCCTAAAAACTATCTTACACTGAAGGCGAAGACACAGTGGCTGGTGTAGGTCTCTCCAGGACGGAGGACGGCGGACGGCCACTCTGGTTTGTTCGGGGTGTCAGGGTATTTCTGGGACTCAAGGCAGATGGCGGTGCGGTGGCCATAGACAACGCCCTTCTTGCCGGTGACGGTGCCGTCAAGGAAGTTGCCGGCATAGATCTGCACGCCTGGCTCGTTGGTATATTCCTTAAGCACGATGCCTGTCTCCGGGCAGTAAACCTCAGCGGCCAGGACAGTGTCGTCGCCCCTTGTGTCGAGAACCCAGTTGTGGTCGAAGCCGTGACCGTTGCGGACCTGTTCATTGTCAGAGTCGATGTCATCCCCGATAAGCTTCATCTTCCTGAAATCGAACGGAGTACCCTCCACGGAAGCGATCTCGCCCGTGGTCATGAACGTTGAGTCCACCGGAGTGAAATTCGAAGCGTTGATGTACAGAGAATCGGCCGTGATCTGATGGTTAGCAGGATCTCCGGACAGGTTGAAGTACGAATGGTTGGTCATGTTGATGATCGTCGGAGCGTCGGTCGTGGCAGAGTACCGGATGTCGATCGAATTGTCCTCTGTGAGGGTGAATGTCACGTCAGCGGTCACCTTGCCAGGAAAATGCGCGTCACCGTCAGGAGAAACGATCTCCAGTTTAAGATGCGAGGCATCTGACTCCAGGACATTGTAGACCTTGTACTGCCATCCGTCCGGGCCACCGTGCAGGCAATGCCCATAGTTGTTCTGAGGCAGCTGGTAATCAACTCCATCCAAAGTAAACTTCCCATCGTGGATGCGATTGGCGTAACGTCCGATGGTGGCGCCGAAATCAGTCTGGTTGTTCTCCGGGAAATAGTCCGAAACCTTGTCGAAGCCAAGGACGACATCTTTGTAGTCACCGTTTCTGTCAGGAACCATCACGGACACGATCCTGCCACCGAAATTGGTGATGCAGACCTCCATTCCGGACTTGTTGGTCAGCGTGTAGAGAGCGGTCTTGGCACCATCACGCTCAGCAATGAAGTTCTCCGGATCAAGCCCCGATTTAGTGACAGTCGGGCTTTGTGCGCAGCCCATAACGAGGGCCACCGCGGCAAATGAAGCAATAAATCCTTTCATACTATTAATTATGTGAATATGTTAACCTACAATCGAACCATTATTTAGTGCCTCCGCCGGAGTGATGAACTTCATCTTTCCATCGCCCTGCTTCGCCATCAGGATCATTCCGCGGGACTCAATCCCACGGATTGTCCTCGGCTGAAGGTTGGCGAGGATGCAGATCTGCTTGCCCACCATCTCCTCCGGAGAGTAATATTCAGCGATTCCGGAGACAATAGTCCTCTTGTCGATTCCAGTGTCGATGCTGAGTTTCAGCAGTTTGTCCGTCTTAGGCACACGCTCGGCGGCAAGCACGGTGGCCGTGCGGATGTCCATCTTCTCAAAGTCATCGAAGCTGCATTCAGCCTTCTGAGGGATAACCTTTTTTGCTGCCTCAGCCTTTTCCGCGGCCTCTCTCTCGGCACGGATGGTGTCAAGACGTGCAAGCTGGGCATTGATGGCCTCATCCTCGATCTTGGCGAACAACAGCTCTGCGGCGCCGATCTCATGTCCGGCAGGAAGAATATTCTCATTGCCAAGAACATCCCAACCGAGGCACACGCATTTGCCGGCGCCAGGGCAATTCCGCTGAGGTTCAACACCAGAGGATGACACCGTGTGAAGAGCGGCGCACTCGCCTTCCTTATAGGTGTTGGCGGTCTCCTGCTCACCCTTACGGTGGTCAATGCCGGCGCAAAGGCATACTTCCAGCATCTTGCGGAGCTTCTCGGCAGCGAACGGGGTGAAAGGCTCAAAGGCAATCGCAAGGTCGGCGCAGATCTGAAGGCTGACATTCAGGATGGTGGCGCAACGCACCATGTCTGTTTTGGCTACCTTCCAAGGCTCCGTGTCGGAAATGTACTTGTTGCCCACACGGGCGATCGACATTGCATCCTTCAGAGCCTCACGGAAATGGAATCCGTCGAGATTCCTCTCCAACGAAACCTTAAGTGCCGGAATCTCGGCAAGTGCCGCCTTGTCAACATCCTGAAGTTCACCGCGAGCAGGAATCTTTCCATCGAAATATTTGTGAGTCAGCACGATGGCGCGGTTCACAAAATTTCCGAATATAGCCACCAACTCACTGTTGTTGCGTGTCTGGAAGTCTTTCCAACTGAAATCGTTGTCCTTGGTCTCAGGCGCGTTGGCCGTGAGGACGTATCTCATGACATCCTGCTTGCCAGGGAACTGCTCCAGATATTCATGAGCCCAGACAGCCCAGTTGCGGGACGTGGAGATCTTGTCGCCCTCAAGATTTAGGAACTCGTTGGCCGGCACATTGTCTGGAAGGATGTAGCCGTCGCCGTAGGCCTTGAGCATCGAAGGGAACACGATGCAGTGAAACACTATGTTGTCCTTGCCGATGAAATGCACAAGACGGGTGTCCTCGCTCTTCCACCACTTCTCCCACGACTGCGGAAGAAGTTCCTGAGTGTTGGAGATGTACCCGATCGGAGCGTCGAACCAGACATAGAGCACCTTACCCTCGGCTCCCTCGACAGGAACAGGCACACCCCAGTCAAGATCTCGGCTCACGGCACGAGGCTGAAGTCCGCCGTCAATCCAGCTCTTGCACTGGCCATAGACATTGCTTCTCCACTCCTTGTGCTGTTCCAGAATCCATTCACGAAGCCATGGCTCGTACTGATCCAGAGGAAGATACCAGTGAGTAGTCTTCTTCTTTACAGGTTCGGCCCCGCTGAGCTTTGACTTAGGATTAATGAGTTCCTCCGGGCTCAACGTGCTGCCGCACTTCTCGCATTGGTCGCCATAGGCATCAGGATTGCCGCATTTAGGACAGGTACCCATGATGTAACGGTCGGCGAGGAACTGTTTGGCCTCAGGATCGTAGTACTGTTCTGACTCCTTGGTGATAAACTTGCCCTCATCGTACAACTTACGGAAGAACTCCGAAGCGTTCTTCTCGTGCACCTCCGAAGACGTGCGGCCATAGATGTCAAAATTAATTCCCAGGCCCGTGAACGAGTCCTTTATGAGTTTGTGGTAACGGTCAACTATGTCCTGAGGAGTGCAGCCCTCCTTGCGGGCCTTGATTGTGATAGGGACTCCATGCTCGTCGCTTCCGCAGACATAAAGCACATCCTCCCCTCTCATCCTGAGATATCTGACGTAGATGTCCGCCGGCACATATACCCCGGCCAGATGGCCGATGTGGACCGGCCCGTTGGCATACGGCAACGCGCAGGTCACAAGTGTTCTCTTGAATTTCTTTTCCATATTCATGAATATTATTTTTCTCTTCCCAATCTGACTTTCACCATTTTAAGCGCCTTCTGCACCTTGAGCATCTCCTTCATGATCTCCATCACCCGGTCGCTGTCGGAAGAGGCCTGCGCCTCCCTGAGCTCTTCCTTGAGCTCGTTGTCACGGTTCTCCATACGGCTTTGCTGGAAAACCAGAATCGCCTTAGGGACGTAGAGCGTCAGCCACGACCCTTTCGACATCATGGACTGTCGCAGATTCTTGACAGAAAGCTCGTACTTCTCATCCGTGGAAAGCTGCGCCGCGACATAGGCGACATTCCTGTCTTCACCGTCCATCAGACGTTTGACGATCTCCTCCTGCGAATATCCCTCATAGTAGCCTTTCGAATAGGCCTCATAGGTCTTTTTGTAGACAGAATTGACAAATCCAGACTTGTCTTCCTCCAAAGCCTGGTCGATGAAATCAAACACGGTGCGGGCATCCTCATCCGAGCCGGTGTAGAAATCCGAATCGCTTTGGAACTCCAGAGTCGTGGTGCCGTAGGTCAGGATGAAGTTCAGCAGGTCGCGCTCGGCGGTGGCCATGATACGGTTGTCCATCAAGGCATCCAGGCCGGTACGCTGGGTAGGTTCTTCGGTGGCTTCGACGGGCTCAGCCACCGGAGCGGCATCGGTGGCTAAGCCTGTCGATGCCACTGACAACAGGGTGGCTGAGATTGCCGAAGCCCCCTGGTTCTGACGTCTCTCCCGCTCCCGGTCAGCAGCCTTCTTCTCCTCAATGAGCCTCCTGGAACGTGTCGCACCGATCCTCTCGTCCAGGATATCTCTCCGGATCTCAAACTTATCGCTCAGGAAATCAACATAGACAGAGCGCTTCACCGCATCTGGAATGTCTGCTATCGTGTCGGCGATATCGTTGATCACCTCGGCCCGCTTCAGCGGATCCCTGGCGGTGTCCTTCATCAGCAATGAAGACTTAAAATCCACGAAATCCATCTCCGCTCCGGCAAGGAATTCCTCAACCTCCGCCAAAGAATGTTTTCTGGAATATGAATCCGGATCATCCCCATCCGGAATCAGCACGACCTTCACGTTCATCCCCTCACGCAGAAACATGTCGATTCCCCGCAGGGCAGCGTGAATCCCGGCTGAGTCTCCATCGTACATGATCGTGACGTTCTGGGTGAAACGCTTGATGAGGCCTATCTGTCCCTCTGTCAACGCTGTGCCGCTGGAAGCCACCACGTTGGTGATTCCGAGCTGATGCATCGAAAGCACATCCAGATAACCTTCGACAAGGTAGCACTTGTCCTTGCGGGCCATCTCGTTCTTGGCGAACCAGATGCCGTAGAGCGACCTGTTCTTGACATAGATGTCCGACTCCTTGGAATTGACATACTTGGCGTAAGGCTTTCCGGCCTCCTTGGACTTCAAAGTCCTTGCTCCGAAGGCAATCACCCTCCCGCTCACGGAATGAATCGGGAAGACCACCCGGTCGTAGAACCTGTCGCGCAGGCTGTTGTCCGAATCGTACGCGGCGCAAAGGCCGGTTTCAAGAAGATATTCATCCTTGTACCCCGCCGCCTTGGCGGCGTCGGTCAATGCATGACGGCTGGATGGGGCCCAGCCAAGGCCATATTTCTCGATGGTGGCGTCCTCCAACCCCCTGGAGTGGAAATATTCAAGCCCCACGGCCCGGCCTTCCTCCGTCTTAAGCTGCTCCTTGAAGAAATTGCCGGCATATTCAGAGACAAGCAGCAGGCTCTCGTTCCGCTGACGGTTCGCTATGTCCTCCGCTGTCTCCTCTTTCTCGACTATCTCGATGTTGTACTTCCTGGCAAGGTACCGCAGAGCCTCCACGTAGGACAGATGCTCATAGTCCATTATGAACCCGACGGCGGAACCTCCCTTGTGGCAGCCGAAACAGTAATATTGCCCTTTGGAGGGAATAACATGGAATGACGGTGTCTTCTCGCCATGAAACGGACAGCAAGCCCAAAGGTCGGCCCCGCGCTTTCTCAAAGTCACGAAGTCGCCCACCACCTCCTCGATCCGGGCGGTGTCAAGGATTTTCTGTACCGTTTCCCGAGGAATCATGCTATTCGTCTACCTTTGTGTAGTTCACTTCCTTGGCATCGTCCAAACCGGAAGTCTCGATCACGTCCTGGCCAGACTGCGGTTCGTCAGGCGCGTTGAAACGGACCCCGTACGCCTCTTTGGCCTTGCGGATCCTCCATGACGAGATCAGCTCGGACACTCCGTACAGAAGCAGGAAACTTCCGGCGCAGATGCTCATGATCCTCTCACCGAACGGATTGAAGAGCAGGAACGCCCCACCGATCACCGCACAGATTGAAAGGATCAGGGTTGAGAAACCGGCTCCGAGCAGGGACAAGGTCCCGGCCAAAGCAAGCAACTGGATGCCTCCGAGAAGAATCAGCACTATTCCTATCAATGTCACGATGAAGCCGGCCACCCAAACCGGGTTCAGGAAAAGCAACAGTCCCAAAATCAAATCCACTACAGAGTTCACCGCCATCAACGGAAGCACTCCTTCCCTTTTTCCGCGTATGAAGCCATAGAGCAGCGAGACAACCCCGGAGGCCAACAGGAAAGCCGCTATGACCTTCACAACCGTCACCGAAGCCTCGTTGTCAAAAATCATCACCAGACCTATACCGATGGAAGCCAAGGCTCTGAGGATGCTGCTGAACGAAGTTTTGTAGCCAAATGTGAACATAATAAAATTCGTTTAAAATATAACTTACAAATTTAAGTAAAAAATACTATATTCGTGCCTATGTTTTTTGACACACATAATCATAGCCAATTTTCCTTTGACGGAAAGGGTACAACCGTTGAGAAAAGCGCCGTAGCCGCGGCGGAAAAAGGATTCGGAGGAATATGTTTCACCGACCACTGTGATTTCTACGTCCCGAAAATGAAGGAGGAGTTCGAGCCGATCGTCAGCGAGGTCTTTGATGTTGACGCCCAACAGGCCGAGATCGACAGGGTGAACGGGCTGATCGCCGAAGGGGTTTACGGCAAATCCGTTCCGAGGAAATTCAAGGTCTTCAAAGGAATAGAACTCGGCCTTGGGGAAAAGAACCACGATCAGACAAGGGAACTTCTCTCCGGGCACAAATTCGATCAGATCATCGCTTCGGTCCACTACCTTGAAGACACGGACCCGTATTTCGGGCCTTACTACAACGGCAAGAATTGGAAAGAGGCCTACGGGCGTTACCTCGAGACCATCCTTCGAGAAATGAGATGGCTCGGAGATTTCGACATCATGGGACACTTCGACTATGTGGCCCGCTACGCTCCCTACCCGAAGGAAAGTGTGCTGTACAGGGATTTTCCAGGGCTGTTCGACGAGATATTCAAGTACCTGATAGAGAATGGCAAAGGACTTGAAATCAACACAAAAAGCTACAAGACTTACGGACTTCGCACCCCACAACTCGACAGAGACATACTGCTTAGGTACATGGAGCTCGGCGGTGAGATCATCTGCATGGGTTCGGACTCGCACGCTCCACAGCAGGTCGGCGACAGGTTCGACTATTTCGCCCAGTACATAAAGATGTTCGGGTTCAGGCGACTCGGCCACTTCGAAGGGCGCCGATTGAAAATGGTGACAATCTAGGAAGCGATCTCGCAAAGGAACTTGATCCTGACAAGACGGATCTCCATCTCATCGTAATCAGGTCCGAGGACCTTGACGGCTTCATCGACGGAATCTGAGGTCGCCTCGCTTTTGAAATATTCATAAATATCCTCAACCACCTCATCGTCAATCACCTGACCGATGTAGTAGTTCAGATCCAGTTTAGTCCCGGAAGACACGATTCCTTCAACCTCGCCCATCAGTTCATCCAACTCAAGCCCTTTCGCCTCAGCGATGTCATCAAGAGACATCCGCCTGTCGATGTTCTGGATTATGAATATCTTGTCCGCGCTCTTGGTCGGAGGCGACTTGACCACAAAATCCTCCGGCCTGGTGATGTCGTTCTCCTCGACATACCGGCGGATCAGGTCGATGAATTCCTTGCCGTATTTTCTGGCCTTCCCCTCGCCGACACCCTGACAGTTATGAAGCTCATCATAGGTGATCGGGTAGAGGATCGACATATCTTCCAGAGCCGGATCCCCGAAGATTATCCACGGCTGGAGATTAAGCCTTTTCGACATGTCCTTCCGGAGGCTCTTGAGCATGGACAGAAGAGCAGCGTCACCACCTCCACCCTTCATGGCAGGAGACGGCGCGTCATCGTCGTCCTCGTCATCGCCTTCCTTTCCTTTGAACACCCTGTCCTCCACAAGGCGCACCTCATAAGGATTGCTGAAGAACTCCTCGCCTTTCGGGGTCACATAGATCAGACCATAGGTCTCGATTTCCTTTTCAAGAAGGTGCATGATAAGTCCCTGATGAATGACAGCGCACCAGAAATTCACACTGTGCCCGCTCCCGGAGCCGAACAGAGGGAATGTGTCATGACGGTATGATTTGATCAGAGCGTTGTCCTGGCCGGCCAGCACCGAAGCCAGATGTTCAATCTTGAAATGCTCCGGAAGCGACTTTATGAGCCTTATCACCAGACACATCTCCTTACGGCCGTCAAATGTGGCCTTCGGATTCACACAATTGTCGCAAAGGCCGCAGTTGTCCTTCGGATAGTCCTCACCGAAATAGTTCAGAAGCAGCCTCCTGCGGCAAATGCTCGACTCGGCGTAAGCCACGGTGTCCATCAGCAGCTGCCTGCCTATCTCCTGCTCGGAGACCGGCTTGCCCTGCATGAACTTCTCCAGTTTACGGATGTCCTTGTAGCTGTAATAGGTTATGCACTCGGCGTTCTCCCCGTCCCTGCCTGCGCGCCCGGTCTCCTGATAGTAGCCCTCTATGCTCTTCGGGATGTCGTAATGGATGACGAAACGCACGTCCGGCTTGTCAATCCCCATTCCGAAAGCTATCGTCGCCACGATCACATCCACATCCTCCATAAGGAACCGGTCCTGATTCTCGGCCCTGGTCTTCGCGTCAAGGCCGGCATGGTACGGAAGCGCGCGGATTCCGTTTATGTCAAGAAGGTTGGCTATCTCCTCAACCTTTTTGCGGCTCAGGCAATAGATAATCCCGGACTCACCCGGGTGCTGCTTGATGTAGCGTATGATGTCCTTGTCGGGGTTGACCTTGTCACGTACCTCATAGAAAAGGTTCGGCCTGTTGAACGATGACTTGAAGACTGTAGCGTCCATGATCCCGAGATTCTTCTGGATGTCGTTCTGAACCTTGGGCGTGGCCGTGGCCGTGAGGGCGATGACCGGCGCGCGGCCTATGGTCTGGATCATGTCCCGGATCCGGCGGTATTCCGGCCTGAAGTCGTGCCCCCATTCGGAAATGCAATGAGCCTCGTCAACAGCGTAGAAAGAGATGTCCACCTCCCGGAGAAGCTCCACATTCTCCTCTTTGGTCAGGGATTCCGGAGCCACGTAAAGCAACTTGGTCACTCCCGAGAGCACGTCCGAACGCACCTCCTGGATCTGCGCCCTGTTCAACGAAGAGTTAAGGAAATGCGCGACCCCGTTCTGTTCCTCAACGAATCCCCTTATCACATCCACCTGATTCTTCATCAAGGCGATCAAAGGAGAGATCACTATGGCTGTTCCCGGCATGACCAGAGCGGGCAGCTGGAAGCACAAAGATTTGCCTCCTCCTGTCGGCATCAGGACAAATGTGTCCTTCCCCTCCAGAAGATTCCTAATGATTTTCTCCTGGTCCCCCTTGAAGGAATCAAAACCGAAGAATTCTTTCAATTTGGAATTCAGCAATGACGAGTCAATTTCCATAGAATTTCCTAATTATTCCTAAAAATAGTGAATATTTTCTGGACAAACAAGCATTTTGCCTCGCGACGAGAAATAAAGTCAATATTTTTTGCGATATTTGCTGAACTTTTGGTGCGATGCGTCCGGAAGCGAAAGACAGACAACTTATAAATAATTAATAGTATTATGAAGACAATCAAAATGCTTGCGGTGGCAGCGATGGTTCTTTCAGTCGCGGCCTGCAATTCAAACAAAGTGGACGGCAAGGTTGACGGAGCCGACAGCACAGCAGTGGCCGCCGTTCCTCAGAAGCCTCTCAACGCGAAGGATCTTCTTCCTTCAAAGGCCACAGTTGACTCTGTAAGTTACCTTCTTGGAATCCAGCTCGGATCCATGATCAAGAACTACAGCATGGGCGAGCTCAACTTCAACATGATCAAGAAGGGTGCGGCTGATTTCGTCGCCGCCAAGGGCAACCCTCGTGACGAAGAATTCACAAAGCAGTTCAAGGTCAATCCTGAGGAGATGAACAGAATCATGAACGATTTCGTCCAGAAGAGATCTGAATATGTAGGCGCCATCAACAAGGAGAAAGAGGAGAAATACCTTGAGGCCAACCGCAAGAAGGCTGGTGTTCAGGAGACCGAGTCCGGGCTCCAGTACATCATCGCCGAAGCCGGAAGCGAGGTGAAACCGAATTCAGACAAGGACACTGTCTACGTTCACTACAAGCTTGCCCTCACCGACGGCACAGTCATCGAGGAGGTCAAGGAGGAGCAGGACGCCGTCATGCTTACCCTCAACAGGGTCATCCCCGCCTGGACAGAAGGTCTCAAGCTTCTCGGTGAAGGCGGAAAGGCCACCCTTTACGTTCCTTCCAAGCTCGGCTACGGCGAGCGCGGTTCCAACGGCATCGATCCTAACACGACTCTCGTGTTCGACATCCAGCTCGACTCTGTGAAGTTCTTTGTGGAGCCTGTCGCCGAGGACAAGAAATAATCCCTGCCAAGGCAGCGGAGACACAGCCTGCTTTGCGTTCATCGCCGAGCAGGCTTGATTTTTAACAAAAGGAAAAAGAATATGGCAGCATTGGAAATAGAAGGCAGGATCAAGCAGAAACTTGCCAAACAAAACGGACAGGGAGCAAAAGGCTCCTGGACAAAACAGGATTTTGTTCTGGAATATCAAGACGGCAACTATCCGGCGGACGTGTGCCTCACGGCATTCGGCAACGACAAAGTCGCGGATCTGGACAAGTATCAGGTCGGTGATGCCGTCAAAGTGGCGTTCAATCTCAGGGCACGGGAATATAACGGGCGTTGGTACAACGATGTACGCGTCTGGAGAATCACCCCTGCCGGACAGTCGGCTCCATCACCGCAGCCTACTTATCAGGCACCGCAGAATTACTCTCCTGCGCCTCAGCCGAACTACGGAGCCCAGCCTCAGCAGCAGGCTCCGGCCCCGACCATCGACGACCTTCCTGCGGACGATCCAAGTAATGATTTGCCGTTCTAGGTTGAGTCCGGTTGATTCGACGCTTCGACAAGCTCAGCGACCGAATCTGCTTGGTCACTGAGCCTGCCGAAGTGACAAAATGTTTCCGGTCACTTCGACAAGCTCAGCGACCGGAAACATCAATCCAACGGATGTCGGGATCGCGGCGCCACCAGGTGAGCTGTTTCTTGGCATAATGACGAGTGTTCCTCTGGACGAGACGCACAGCCTCCTCCAGAGGAATTTTTCCGTCAAGATATTCAAAAACCTCCTTGTAGCCTACGGTCTGCAGCGCCTGGCAATCCCTGTACGGCAGCAGCGAGCGGACCTCCTCGACCAAACCCTCGTCTATCATATTCAGAACCCTCTGATTGATTCGGGAATATAATTCCTCACGAGGCCGCGTCAGTCCGATTTTTTCTATCTCAAAGGAACGACACTGCCTCTGGCCAGTCTTGAAGGATGAGAACGGCCGCCCCGAGACCAGACACACCTCCAACGCTCTGATGACCCTCTGACTGTTGCGCGTGTCTATCTGTGAATATGTCTGCGGATCCTTCAGCCTTAGTTCCTCGGCAAGGGTTTCAACACCATCCTCACCAAGTCTTTGCCACAATTCGGCGCGCAATGCAGGATCCCCGTCAGGGAGGTTGTCCAAACCATTGCAAACAGCGTCAATATAGAACATCGACCCACCAGTCATGACAAGGGTCTTGTGCCCCTCATCAAACAGTTTCTCAATCAACGTTATGGCGTCAAGTTCGTAATCCCCGGCCGTGTACGCCTGCGTGACCGGAACGGTCTGAATGAAATAATGCTTCACAGCCGCAAGCTGCGAAGCACTCGGAACTGCTGTCCCGATCGACATATTCTTGAAGATTTGGCGGGAGTCACAGGAAATCACCGGCGAGCCATATTCCAAAGCCTTCGAGACGCTGAAGTCAGTCTTGCCGACAGCGGTAGGTCCAAGGATTATGAGAAGCCGCCTGGACATGTTCAAGATCAAGGAAATGATTTATCCGCTTGAAGGTTCTTGTTCTATATGTCCAAGTCCTCAGTGCCGTCGAAGACAATCTTTCCATCCTCGTCATCTTCATCCTCATCCTCGTCGTCATCATCGACGTCATCATCAAGGCTGACAGGAGACGCTCCTCCCTCATCATCATCGTCATCAGCCCCCCAGTCAGGCTTCTGTCCCGGCAGATGTCTCTGGGAATCAGGAAGGTCTTCGAAAGCAACATAGCCGTTCTCAAACTCTATCGGGTTAGGTCCCTTGACTTCAACGATCGCCGGTGAGCACCCCGGCTTTTCCTCCGTGCCCTCAAATGTGACAATCACACTCTTGCGGTTAGGAACGTCATAGAAATAGAGGAATGATGCCACACCGTTTTTGACCGTCTGCGCCACCGTGATGTTGTCAACGGTGCCGCTGCCAAGGTCAAACAGACCGTAGCGTGCGACAACTCCGCCGGCGGCGTCCATCGCCTTGAACATAATCAACTGATCCTGCGGGAATTCCATGTCCGCACGCATCTGCTTGTGAAACTCGTAAAGGGTTGTTTCACCCCTCATCTCGTAAACCCGGTAGAATCCTTTGATTCCGGCGAGAGTAACCCTGAATTTATAGACCATAAATATTCTTGATTCAAAACCATTTCAAAATTACAAAATTTCCCGTTCCGTTGCAAAATTATGTGAAAAACACTAATTTCGTGTGCTGGGAATGTCGCTTCGACAAGCTCAGCGACCGGTTGGCGAGTTTGGGCCCCTGAGCCTGCCGAACCACGGTTGGCGAGCCAGTCGAACCACAGCGACCACTTTGGGATATGGAGACACCAGAAAACATCATCCGAGACTCCTACAAGAGCGTACCCGAACCGGCTGAAGGGCTGTTCAAAGACAACGGCAGCCGCTTCATCTCTTTCGCTTTTCCCGTCGAGACAGAAGAAGAGGTCAAGAGTATTGTGGGAGACTTGAAAAAGAAGTACCACGACGCCCGGCACCATTGCTACGCCTACCGTCTGGGCTACCTCGGAGACAAGTTCAGAGCCAACGATGACGGAGAACCATCCTCATCCGCCGGAAGACCTATTCTCGGGCAGATTGATTCCCGAGGGCTGAGCGATGTGCTGGTGGTGGTCGTGCGCTATTTCGGCGGGATCAAACTCGGGATTCCCGGTCTGATACGAGCCTACAAAACATCAACGGCAGAGGCGCTCGACAAAGCCGGAAGCGTCGAGAAGATCGCGGGAAAATGGTTCCGCGTCCGCTTCGGCTACGAGGCGATGAACAACGTCATGAAAATCCTCAAGGATATGGACCTCAAGCAGAAAGGGCAGGACTTCGGAGCGGAGTGCACGCTACAGACCTGGGTAAGACTATCTTCCGAGGATGACTTCCGGACCAGAATCGGGAAAATTGACAACTGCGAGATAAACGAACTTTAAATCATAAATGTCATGCCTAAAAGTCTAATTTCAATCCAGGATTTTTCAAAGGATGAGGTACTCCACATCCTTGAAGTCGCAAAGGAATTCGAAGCAAACCGGGAGCAGAACTTTCTTGCCGGAAAAGTTGTGGCCTGTCTCTTCTTCGAGCCATCTACCAGAACCCGACTTTCTTTCGAAGCGGCTGTCAACAGGCTGGGAGCCAGAGTGATCGGATTCCCTGACAACCGCAACACCAGCCAGACGAAAGGAGAGACCCTGGAGGACACCATAAAGATCGTGTCCAACTACGTGGACATGATCGTGATGAGGCATCCTCAGGCCGGTGCGGCTGACATCGCGGCGTCCGTTGCCTCGGTTCCTGTCATCAACGCCGGCGACGGGGCCAACCAGCACCCGACTCAAACCCTGCTTGATCTTTATGCGATCCTGAAGACACAAGGCAAGCTTGATGGTTTGACAGTGAATATGGTCGGAGACCTCAAGTACGGTCGCGCTGTCCACTCGCTCGTGGAGGCTCTCCGTTGGTTCGACCCACATTTCATATTCACATCTCCTGAAGAATTGAATATGCCGAAGAAATATCTCGAGCTGCTTGACCGGGAGGGGATAGAGTACCGGCAGACCGACAGGATTGAGGACGGTCTCAACATCTGCGACATCCTCTACATGACCAGAGTCCAGCAGGAAAGGTTCCCTGACATGGACGAATATAATAAGGTAAAGGATGTCTATAGGCTCTCGACCTCGATGCTCGGATCCGTAAAGCCAAACATGAAGATCATGCACCCGCTCCCGAGGGTCAACGAGATTTCCACGGACATCGACGGCACTCCGTACGCCTACTACTTCCAGCAGGCCGGCGGCGGAATGTACGTCAGGATGGCCATCATCTCCTACCTGCTGGGTTACAGGTAGATTTCTTGACTGCACCCTTTGCATAAACATCACAAACAGGCGAAAACGATCGCCAAATATTTTTTATTTTGCGGTAAATATTGGGTAAATCCTTTTAATTACCTATATTTACCGCAAAATTGGTTTTGATTTCAAACCGCAATGTTTAATAATACTTTGAATCTACAATAAAATGAAGAAAGTACACGTTTTCAACGCCGGCCCTTGCCTGCTCCCACAGGTGGCCATCGACAACGCCATTGAGGCCCTCAAGGATTTCAAAGGCACAGGTGTTTCCGTTCTCAGCATCTCCCACCGCACAAAAGAGTGGGACGCCACAATGGACGAGTGCCGCGCGCTTTGGAGAGAGCTTTTGAATATTCCCGACACCCACGAGGTTGTGTTCCTCGGTGGTGGTGCGTCTTTGCAGTTCCTCTATGTGGCCATGAACTACCTTGAGAAGAAGGCCGCCTATCTCGAGACAGGTGTCTGGGCGAAGAAAGCCCTCAAGGAGGCCAAGGGGATCGGTGAGGCGTTCGCCCTCGCAAGCTCGGCTGACAAGAACTACTCTTATATTCCAAAAGGATACAAGATTCCTACAGACATCGACTACTTCCACATCACCACGAACAACACCATCTACGGTACCGAAATCAAGGAAGACATCGACTGCCCTGTTCCTTTGATCGCTGACATGTCGTCCGACATCATGAGCCGTCCAGTGGACGTGAGCAAGTACGATCTCATCTATGGTGGAGCGCAGAAGAACGTCGGCCCTGCCGGTGTGATCTTCGCAATCATCAAGAAGGACTCTCTCGGAAGGGTTTCAAGATACCTCCCTGCCATGCTTGACTACCGCAACCACATTGAGAAACTTTCCATGTACAACACTCCTCCTGTGTTCTCCATCTTTATGATGAACGAGACCTTGAAGTGGCTCAAGAGCATCGGTGGCGTGCCTGCCATCCAGAAGATCAATCAGCGGAAGGCTGACCTGCTATATTCAGAGATCGATCGCAACCCATTGTTTGTTGGCACCGCCGCGAAGGAGGACCGCTCTCTGATGAATGTCTGCTTCGTGATGGCTCCGGGCTACGAGGCACTTCAGGATGAGTTCCTTGCGTTCGCTAAGGATCACGGCATGATCGGCATCAAGGGCCACCGCTCCGTCGGAGGCTTCAGGGCTTCCCTCTACAACGCCTGCACAGTCGAGGACGTCCAGGCTCTTGTTGACTGCATGAAGGAATTTGAGGAACTTAAGAAATAACTCATCATGAAGATATTAGTCGCTACACAGAAGCCTTTCTCCGCTGCCGCTGTGGCAGGGATCAAGGAAATCGTAACTGGAGCCGGACACGAGTTCGCCGCTCTTGAGAAGTACGCTGACGCTTCGGAGCTCATCGCCGCCGTCGCTGATGTGGACGCCCTCATCATCCGTTCCGACAAAGTCACTGCGGAAGTGCTTGACGCTGCCAAGAATCTGAAGATCGTCGTGCGCGCCGGAGCCGGCTACGACAATGTGGATCTGGCCGCAGCCACCGCCCACAAGGTGGTCGTGATGAACACTCCTGGACAGAACTCCAATGCTGTCGCTGAGCTCGCCATCGCAATGATGATCTACATGAGCCGCAATCAGTTCACTCCTGCCACCGGCACTGAGATCCAGGGCAAGAAGGTCGGCATCCAGGCTTTCGGCAACGTGGGCCGTCTGGTCGGCAAGAAGGCCGAGGCTTTGGGAATGAGCGTGATGGCAATCGATCCATTCATCCCTGCGGAGAAAATCCGTGAGGCCGGTGCGGAGCCTGCCGACTCGCTTGAGCACATGTATTCAGAGTGCGACTTCATCTCCGTGCATATTCCCGCCACTCCTCAGACCATCGGTTCGATCGGCTACGACCTGATCACCAAGATGCCTAAGGGTGCCTGTCTGGTGAACACCGCCCGCAAGGAGGTCATCGACGAGGCCGGACTGGAGAAAGCCCTTGAGGAGAGAACAGATCTGAAATACGTCACCGATGTGGCTCCGGACAACTACTCCGCTCTTAAGGAGAAGTTCGGCGTGCGCATCTTCGCCACCCCTAAGAAGATGGGTGCCCAGACCGCTGAGGCTAACATGAACGCTGGCCTTGCCGCCGCGCGCCAGATTGTGGACTTCTTCGCGACCGGCAACACACGGTTCCAGGTCAACAAGTAATTTTATGAATATTCAGATGGCACCTCTGCCTTTCGCTCCGGTGCCATCTATTTTCAAAGCCCTTTTACACTGCCAGATGGTGGGCCTTCAATACGGCATAGTCAAACTTTGAGGTTTAGACTGCCCCAAGGTGAACCGAGAAGGCACGTGGGCATATTCATTCAACATTTTTTCAAAGAATATTATGGTAAGAGTAAAACCGTTTGCGGCGATCAGGCCGCCAAAAGATATTGTGACTGAGGTGGCCGCCCCACCTTATGACGTACTTAACTCCGAAGAGGCCAAGGAGATGGCCGGAGAGAAGTCCCTCCTCCACATCACCAAGCCGGAGATCGACTTCAATCCGATTCTTGAGGATCACGACCCTAAGGTCTATGACGAGGCCGTGAAGAATTTCAAGGAGTGGCAGGCCAAGGGTTGGCTCAGGCGTGACCCTAAGGAGTGCTACTACGTCTATGCGCAGACGATGGAAGGCCGTACACAGTACGGACTTGTTCTCTGCGCCCACACCGATGACTATGCTTCCGGCAAGATCAAGAAACACGAGCTCACGCGCAAGGACAAGGAGGACGACAGAATGGTTCACGTGCGCATCCAAAACGCCAACATCGAGCCGGTGTTCTTCGCCTACAAGGACAACCACGTTCTGAACGAGATCGTCGCCCAGACCATCAAGAAGGCTCCGGAGTACGATTTCATCGACGAGAACAAGTTCGGGCATAAGTTCTGGGTGATTGACGATGACAAGACCATCGACCAGATCACAAGGCTGTTCAACAATGATGTGGACGCCTTCTATGTAGCTGACGGTCACCATCGTACAGCTGCGGCAGCACGTGTCGGAGCCGAGAAGAGGGCGCAGAATCCGAACCACACAGGCAACGAGGAGTACAACTTCTTCATGGCCGTGTGCTTCCCGGAGAGCCAGCTCAAGATTCTGGACTACAACCGTGTCGTGAAGGATCTCAACGGTCTTTCCAAGGAACAGTTCATCGCGGCTCTTGAGGAGAACTTCACCGTTCGCGAGATGGGTGAGGAAATCTATCATCCGGATCATCTGCATAACTTCTCGATGTATCTGGATGGCAAGTGGTACTCTCTGGAGGCGCTCCCAGGCAGGTACGATGACAAGGATCCGATCGGAGTTCTGGACGTTACCATCCTCTCGAAACTCGTGCTTGACAAAGCACTCGGAATCAAGGATCTGCGTACGGACAAGAGAATCGATTTCGTGGGTGGAATCAGGGGCCTTGGCGAGCTCAAGCGCAGGGTTGACAGCGGAGAGATGAAGGTGGCTTTCGCCCTCTACCCTGTCTCAATGCAGCAGCTCATCGACATCGCCGACACCGGCAACATCATGCCTCCGAAGACCACGTGGTTTGAGCCGAAGCTCCGTTCCGGCCTCGCCATCCACACCCTCGACTAGAAGCATCACGACTTTCCGGGCGGTTGATCACGGAGCCAGTGGTTAGGCAAGCTCACCCGCAACTAAGGCGACCGCTAACAAAGCCAACCGCCTCGCCTGAAAGTCGTTCTAATTATGAATATCAAACTATGCGTTATCCCTCCACCCTTTCCGGTGGAGGGATAATCGTTTTCTGCAGGCTCGTGGCTGGCAAGCATAAAAAGTATGGTTATTCTTGTAATTATGTAAAGTTTTCATTACTTTTGTAAAGTTTACCTTACATAGTCATCAACAAAAGATCTGGAATGCTCCAAGAAAGAATTAATAATGATTTAAGGAGAGGGTAATGAGAAACTATGTGGGTGAGCAATCACCCTTAAGGGTAAGATAATGTTTTATACAACAAGTGATTGCCTACTTGTGAAAGTTGAATTAATGTTTAATTAATAACACAGAAAGGCACATAATCATAACACTAACAAAACACCATCATGAGACAAACAAATCTACTTCTACCGCATCGGTTCCAGACGATTGGATGGAGTCTGCTGGCATTACTGTTTACCTATGAGACTGCACATGCGTTCATCCCGCAACTTCATGCTGTGGCAAATGGGCAAACCGCAAAGGGCATCATAGATTTACTGCTACTTATATCCCTGACATTCATCGGCTTGTCCAAAGAAAAGGTGGAGGATGAGTTCATCTCCTCAATCAGAATCAACACGGTCACGGCCATCATCTGGATCGCATTCGCTCTGATGATTGTCAAGGATCTGCTTGAATTGTCATGGGGATGCCTTCCGGAGGACATGCGAGAGGCCAGTCTTGACATGATCAAACCAGTCTATGAATATGGCCGTTACATCAATCTGCTCAATGTTGGACTGCTCTACATCATTGTGTTCAGGCTCAGGATATTGATAAACAATCTGAAGAGCAAGAAAGATGAAAGACAAGAGCAACGACTTGACATTCAAACAGAAAGATAATGAAGAACAGCATCAGACTTGAGAGAGTCATCCGGAAAGTCTCTCAACAGGAACTGGCTGAGGCAGTGGGGGTTTCCCGTCAGACAATATACGCAATAGAAAACGGGAAATTCATCCCTTCCACCGAATTGGCGCTGAAGATATCGGCCTTCTTCGGCAAGACTGTGAATGAACTGTTCTCTCTGTGAATGCCGTCAACGAGGGGAATCAAAGGGGTCTCCTCGAAAACCCATTAGGATAAAACGCTTCGGGAAACACGTAGTTTCTTGCACGATTGGTACAGAGACGCATTTTTGAGGGAAACAATCACGACAATCAGCCACATTTGGTTCGCGAAAAGGCTCTCTGGAGTACCAAATGGCCACACATAGGAGTTTGGTACCAGAAACCGCCTTACGAGGTACGAAACGCAATAAGGTCTTTCCTTGGTACACAAAAGGCCCCTCTGGCGTACCAAATGTGATGAGGGAAAGATTAATTGGCATGCGGAAGCCTTACCTATAGGCGAAAGTCCCCTTTCGACCCAAGAATTTTGGTAACGTGCAAAATTCTGGTTGAAAGTGGACTTCCGAGTATCTTTCAAAGATTTGTTTTCCTTTCCGCAATGCCGCTTCGGCGCTGCAACAGGCTCAGCGACCGCAGGCTCAGTGACCACATTGGCGCTTCGGCAGGCTCAGCGACCGCTGATCGGTGGCAGAAGGCTCTAAAGGCTTTCGATGTTCTTCTCGTTGAAGAGGTTCTTACCCTCGGCCGTGTAGGCGTACTCGATGCGATCAGAGTAGTGCTTCTCGACCTTGCCACGCACAATCTTCATTGTGCTGTTAACCAAGCCGTTCTGCTCGGTGAAAGGCTCCGGAAGCACGGCCACGGCGGCAGGAAGCCATCTTTCCGGGAACATACCCTCATGCGAGCCACCCTTCTTGTAGGAATCGATCTCCTCCTGAATCTTCTTCAGCATCGCCTCCTTACCCTCACGCGAAACCGGATCCAAACCCTTCGAGGAAACATATTCCTTGAGAGCATCCTTGGCAGGGACGATCAGAACTATCGTGTAAGGATCCTGATTGTTGTGCAGGATGACCTGCTCGATGTACTTGGAGCCGTCGGTCAGAGAGTCCTCGAAACCTTCCGGGCTGTACTTCTCACCGTCAGAGGAGATAAGCAGTGACTTGAAACGGCCAACGACGTAAAGATATTCAGAATCATACATATAGCCCATGTCGCCGGTATGAAGCCAGCCGTCACGGAGAGCCTCGGCTGTGCCCTGAGGGTTCTTCCAGTAGCCGGCCATCACGTTCTCGCCACGGACGACAATCTCACCTTTGGTGCGGAGCGGAACCTCCTTGCCGTTGTCATCGCAGATCTTGATGTCAAGCGGTTTCACCACACGACCGGAAGAGCCGAACATAGCATGCCCGGCGGAGTTGGCAGAGATGATCGGAGTGGCCTCGGACACTCCGTAGCCCTGGAACATAGGAATGCCGATGGCGCAGAAATATTTCTGAAGCTCGATGTCCAGAAGTGCGCCGCCACCGACAAAGAACTCCATCCTGCCGCCGAATCCCTCACGGACTTTTTTGAATATGATCTTGTCGAACAAGGCCATCAACGGCTTCTTCCAAAGCTGGAGGAAGCCACCGCGGTTGTAATATTCCTTATTGTAAGAGATCGCAAGGTTGAGAGCGTAGTTGTAGAGTTTCTCTACCTTCGGTCCCTGCTTGTGGATCGTGGTCTCGACGTTCTTCTTGAAGTTGCGGGCGAGTGCCGGAACGGACAGCATCACATGCGGACGGACCTCCTTGATCGCTATAGGAATATTCCTGAGCGTGGCGAGAGGATTTGCTCCGACCGGAACGGTGGCGATGCTGCTGCAGTAGGACATCATCGTGTAGAATCCGGCCACGTGGGCAAAGCAGTGGTCCAGAGGCAGGATGATGAGCATCGTGGAATCCGGCTTGACTCCGATCACGGAATGAGCCTGCTCCACATTCGCCGTGTAGTTGCGGTGTGTCAGCAGAACACCCTTAGGGTCGGCTGTGGTGCCGGAAGTGTAGCTGATCGTGGCGTAGTCGTCTGGCTGCACGGATTTGTAACGTTCCTCGAACTCGGCCTTGTGGCCGAAAAGGTAGCTGTCACCAAGAGCCTGAACCCATTCCATCGAGACTTCCTTTGCGTTTGCCGCAGGGATGTCATCCAGCACGATCACCTTCTCCACGCAGTCCAGCTGAGAGATTATCCTGCGGATCTTAGGAAGCTGCTGGCCGGACACTATCACAAACCTTGACTCAGAATGCAGGATTCTGAAAGTCAAGTCATTACTTTCCTCAAGTTTTATAGAGAGAGGGACATTCACGCCTCCTGCGTAAAGGATTCCCAACTCAGCGAGAATCCACATGTTCCTGCCCTCTGAGAGAAGAGAGACCTTGTCACCCTTGCGAAGCCCCATGGCCATGAGTCCGGCTCCGATTCGGTAGCCTTCCTTGCGGGTCTGCTCGAATGAAGTCTCGGTCCACTTCCCGTCCACCTTCTCGCGGAGGAAGACATGGGAAGAGAACTCGTGGGTGTACTTCTCCACGAATTCGATTATTGTCGGTCTTGTTGCTGACATATTTATTAATTGTTAAAATCTTTGAAAATCCACGGCGACTTGTCTTTGCCGCTTACCAGCCTGATTATTCGTCAATCTGCCTGACCTCCGGGAAAAGGCCGAAAAGTTCCGCATCGATCTTGTCGGTCACGGTCTGGAAGTCTTCCGGACGATTCTCGAACTTGATGTTGTCCACATCGATGACCAGAAGATGTCCGTCATATTTGGAGATCCAATCGTCATAGCGTTTGTTGAGGCCGGTGAGGTAGTCGATGCGGATGCTGCTCTCATATTCCCTGCCCCTCTTCTGGATCTGCGCCACGAGATTAGGAATCGTGGATTTCAGGTAGATCAGCAGGTCCGGCTTGCTGACAAGAGACATCATCAAGTCGAAGAGATCCGAATAGTTCTCGAAATCCCTTGTGCTCATCAGCCCCATGTCGTGCAGGTTAGGGGCGAATATGCGGGCGTCTTCGTAGATCGTCCTGTCCTGGATGATAACATCGCTGCATCTTGAGATGTCCACGACATCCTTGAATCTTTTGTTCAGGAAATATATCTGGAGGTTGAACGACCAGCGCTCCATGTCAGCGTAGAAATCGGAAAGATAAGGGTTGAAGTCAACCGATTCGAACTTAGGAGTCCAGCCGTAATGGGCCGCCAGCATCTTTGTCAGCGTGGTCTTGCCACTGCCTATGTTGCCTGCTATCGCGATGTGCATATCCTTGATGTTTATTTTGTTCCGTTATATTACACAGGAAACGTTCATATTCAGAACAATTCCCTACAAAAATAACATTATTTTTCCAATGGGAAAAGCCCGTAGAGTTCCGCGTCTATGCGGTCGGTGATGGAGGCGAAGTCTTCTGGACGGTTCTCGAAGTCAAGATCGTCCGCCTCGATGGTCAGGACCTTGCCGTCATATTCATTGATCCACTTTTCGTAGCGGTCGTTAAGGCCGCTGAGATATTCAAGGCTCATGGTCTGCTCGTAGTCACGCCCACGCTTCTGGATCTGCGCCACGAGGTGCGGCACCGATGACTTGAGGTAGATCAGCAGATCGGGCTTGCGCACCGTGGCGGCCATCACGTTATAGAGTTCCATGTAGGTCTCGTAGTCGCGCTTGGTGAGGTTGCCCATGGCGTAGTTGTTGGCCACGAAGATGTGCACGCCCTCGAAGAGCGTCCTGTCCTGGATGATGACATCCTTGCTCCTGGCGATTTCTAGCACGTCCTTGAACCTCTGGGCGAGGAAATATGTCTCCAGATTGTACGACCAGCGGGGGATGTCCTTGTAGTAGTCCTCCAGATAAGGGTTGTAGGTCACCGACTCGTACTTCGGTGTCCATCCGTAATGGGCGGCGAGCATCCTTGTGAGGGTGGTCTTGCCGCTGCCTATGTTGCCTGCTATTCCTATGTGCATTATATTTCTCCGTTAATCTCGATTCCGTCACCGTCCCAATCCATGTCTTCCTCCGGCTCGTTGAACGGCTGAAGGAACGGGTTATGGGTACGCTCGTCTGCGATCGTGGTGCGGTGCCCGTGCCCCGGAAGCACATCCACATCACCCGGCAGGCCCATCAGTTTGTCCATCACACTGATGATCTCCCTGTCGTAATCTCCGCCAAGATGGTCAGTACGCCCGATCGTGCCGGCGAAAAGAGTGTCACCGCTAAGCAGCACCTTGTCCGTCTCACAGTAGTAGCAGACGCAGCCCGGTGTGTGTCCGGGAGTGGTGATCACCTTGAACAGAGCGCCTTCCAAAGTGTCCAGAACATCCCCGTCCTTTATGTCCACAGTCTTGATCATCGAAGAATCCGGAGCCGTCAGCCCGAAATCCCTCACGGCGTTCTGGTTGTTGTCCAGCACGATCTTGTCCTCCGGTGACATCAGCACCGGCACTGAATATTCTTCCACGACCCTCAACACTCCGTGCACGTGGTCAAAATGTCCGTGGGTCAGCCAGACAGCCTTAGGCTTCAACCCCTCAGCCGCAATGAACTCCTTGAGCCTGCCGAACTCCTCCTTCCAATAGCACCCAGGGTCCACAATCACACAATTTCCTTCCGCATCCCAAAGCACGTAGCAATTCTCACGGAAAGAATTGAATATAAACGTTTTGATATTAAGTTGATGATCCTGACTCATTGATTCGTCTGTTTACTCTTGACTACAAATTTACTGAATATTCGTTAAATTTGCGGAATAGATGGCGGCAAAAATAAGTTGACGCGGATTTGGCAGAGGTGAGGCGAGTTAATTATCAACAAAACGATGAGCAAGAAAGAATATATCGAGATCCGAGGGGCGGAGGCGCATAACCTCAAAGGGGTGAACGTGGATATTCCCAGAGGGGAATTGGTGGTCGTGACGGGACTTAGCGGCAGCGGGAAATCCTCGCTGGCGTTCGACACTATCTACGCGGAGGGGCAGAGGCGGTACATGGACACGCTCTCAACCTACGCCAAGCACTTCATGGGAGTGCTGGAAAAGCCTGAGGTCGAGAGCATAACCGGGTTAAGCCCGATCATCGCCATCGAGCAGAAGACCACGGGCAACAACCCCCGCTCGACAGTCGGCACCATCACCGAGATATTCGATTTCCTCAGGCTCCTCTACGCCAGAGCCTCAAGGGCATATTCACCTGTCACGGGAAAAGAAATGGTCCGCTACACCGACGCGCAGATCGTGGACCTCATAATGGATGAATATAAGGGGAAGAAGTGCTACCTCCTGGCTCCTCTTGTTGTCGGCCGCAAGGGGCACTACCGCGAACTGTTCGACCAGCTCCGCAAGCGTGGCTACACCGATGTCAGGGTGGACGGGAATATCCTCCCGCTGAACGAAGTGGATGCCCTGGACCGCTACAAGAGTCATTTCATCGAACTGGTTGTGGATAAGCTCAAGCCTTCGGAGGGGGACGAGAAGCGGGTGCGGGACTCCGTGATGACAGCGCTGAACCTCGGCAAAGGCTCGGTCGCCCTGCTGGAGTTCGGCTCTGACAAACTCCGACACTTTTCCAAGCACCTCGTCGATCCTGATTCAGGAATATCTTTGCAGGAGCCGGCGCCACACTCTTTCTCATTCAACTCTCCAGAGGGCTACTGTCCTCACTGCAAAGGTCTTGGAATGATAGTGGATGTGAACATGGACACGATCATCCCCGACCGTTCCGTCTCGATAGCGGACGGAGGAATAGTTCCGCTTGGGAAGTTGCGCGAGACCAAGAAATATGACATAATCCGCTCCATCGCGCGGAAATATAACTTTTCTCTGTACGATCCCATCGACTCGATTCCCGA
>DJRG01000077.1:0-384 GCA_002438845.1 Bacteroidales bacterium UBA6366 | reverse complement strand
CCATCGCTGAGGTGGCTGCTATGGAGATGACTGAGCTCAAGGCTTGGTTCGCATCCCTGCCTGGAAAATTAAATCAGAGAGAGAACAGCATTGCCCGCGACATACTCAAGGAACTAAACGAAAGGGTTCAGTTCATGCTGGACGTAGGCCTTGACTATCTGTCGCTTGACCGTCCGACAGCCTCACTTTCCGGTGGCGAGGGCCAGAGAATCAGGCTCGCCACGCAGATCGGCTCCAAGCTCGTCAACGTGCTCTACATTCTGGACGAGCCGTCCATCGGACTGCATCAAAGGGATAACCGCAAGCTGATCAATTCCTTGAAAGAGTTAAGGGACGAGGGCAACTCCGTGATGGTCGTGGAACACGACTACGAGACGATGATGA
>DJRG01000014.1 GCA_002438845.1 Bacteroidales bacterium UBA6366 | reverse complement strand
GCGTTCTTCCTTGAAGACATCTCGGCGATACTCATCCTGCGCGCGCTGCTGGGCGTGTCCGTCGGAATGATAATGCCGTTGTCAACAGGTCTGTTGTCCTATTATTTCCCACCCGAAGACCAATCCCGGCTTATGGGACTCTGCGCCGCGATGAACCAGATCGGTGGCGTGATCGCCACGCTGATCGCTGGTGTGCTGGCCAAAGTCGGCTGGAACTATGCCTTTCTGGTATATTCAATGGGACTTTTCGTCTTGATACTTGTATTCCTGTTCCTTCCAAATGAAAAGCTGGCCGCACCCAAGAGTTCCGGAGGTTTCATCCACAACCTTAAAAGATTCTACCCGTCAGTTACAGGAATGCTGCTACTGATGATATGCTTCTTCATATTCCCAACAAATTTTTCGGCAGTCTGCGTCAAGACGACATCGTTGGATCCTATAGCGGTGACCATCATAATGGTCGCGCTCGATGTGGTGGCGGCGCTGGTCGGAGTGGCTTTCGGTTGGTGCATGAGACGTTTCAAGCAGTACGTCAAGTATTTCTCTCCATCATTCTTCCTGCTTGGCTACCTTTGCTTCGCCATCTCGCAAAGCGTACCTTCCCTGCTTGCCGGCTGCCTGTTCATCGGGATCGCCAACGGCATCGGGGTCCCTTACCTGAACACGATCGCATCAATAAAAGCCGGCCAGGAGGCGGCCACGACGGTGATGCCGCTCCTCTCCGCCGCACTTTATGCAGGGCAGTTCCTCTCCCCTCTCGTTGCCACACCGTTGGCGGTCAAGTTCTTCCCGGACAATAATTTAGGAATATACTGGATCGCCTGCGTGTTCAGCATCCTTTTCCTTCTGGAAGTCTTCCTCACCAGACATTCTCAATCTCTGCCAGCCTAAATCCATAATGCCGTGCGCAGAATCAAATTTTTTACTCACGGGACACCAATCCATGCAGTACCGTGAGTGGTAAGGAAGATCTTACGCACCGGACCTCTGTTACAGCATATTCATAAGAGACGAGCGGTAGCTGTCGCCGATCGGGATGGTCTTGCCGCCGGTCATCAGGATGATGCCGGAACTGACTTCCTGGACTTTGGCGAGGTTGATGACGTAGGAGCGGTGGACACGGACGAAACGGGTGGCGGGGAGTTTCTCAAGGAGTTTGGAGAAACTCATCAGCACGACCTTGGGCATCGGCTCGCTCGCGAGATAGATCTTCAGGTACTCGCTCATGCCCTCGACATAGACGATGTCGGATATTTCCACTTTTATGATCTTGTAGTCGGCCTTGAAGAACACGAAATCTTCGGAGGCAGATTGGGTTGAAGCATTGGAAGTCAGCGGATTGGAATCCGATGTCGGAAAAGCGGGTTTGGCTGATAAAACCGTACCCGCGGCCCGGATCATCTCGAAACGAATGCGGAGTTTCTCGGCAGAGGCGATGAACTCGCTGAGGGTGAAGGGTTTCAGCAGATAATCCACGGCATCTACCTTGAAACCCTCGACGGCATATTCAGAATAGGCGGTCGTGAAGACCACGAGCGGAGGACGCTTCAAGGTCTTGACAAGATCCATCCCGGAAAGGTCCGGCATGTTGATGTCCAAGAACATGGCGTCCACCTCACCGGACTCCAGGACCTCACGAGCCTCGAAAGCGCTGTGGCAGGCTGCCGTCAGCGACAGGAACGGAACTTTGGATATGTACTTTTCAAGTTGCCCGAGAGCCAACGGCTCATCATCCACGGCGATCACCCTTAACATACTGAAACCGGTTTTGATGGTAAGACCATAAGCACTTCATACTCAGCGGAAGACTCGTCAATATGCAGAACAAAGTCCTCACCATAGAGCAATGAAAGCCTTTTCTGAATATTATCGAGTCCGATCCCGCCGACAGTCCGCTCATCCTGACCGGCACACAAACTGTTGGCGCAGCGGAATATCATTTTGCCGGGCTCCAAGGCGACAGACAAACGTATGTAACTGTCAGACTTATAACTCACTCCGTGTTTGAATGCGTTCTCTGCGATTGTAGCCATCAGGAGCGGTGGAACCTGCGCCCCGCCGTCATCCTCCGGGAAGGTATATTCAATCCTCACGCTGTCGGTGTAGCGCAGGCGCATCAGATAAAGATAGTGCCGCAGGAAGTCGATCTCCTTTGAAAGGGCGACGGTCGGGCCGTTGCTGTCGTACAGGACGTGGCGCATCAGGCGTGACAGTTCTACGATGCTGTCTTTTGCCTTCTCCGGTGACACATCCACCAACGCATGAATATTATTGAGCGTGTTCATGAAAAAATGAGGGTTGATCTGGTAGCGGAGATATTCAAGCCTGTACCTCAGATTCTCCTTTTCCAACTCCTCCAAGCGCTTTTTCCCTAATGTGTAATTTGAGAAGTATTTCGCTCCAAGGTCCACTCCGAGCATCATCAGGGCGATGATTATCTTGCTCACGCTGGCCCCAATCGGCATCATGTCACGGTCTGGCAGGTGATGGTCATCGCGATCATGAAACCGTTCCCCATCGAATCGCCCATGGGGTGGTGGAGGTGGGGTCTGCCCAGAAGATGGGCGGTGCGTCATCTCCCCATGATCCGGACGAGGCTCCGGTTTGAGAAAGCCATCGGAATAAAACACATAAAGTGAGAACAGCCCCATCAAGACAGTAACACTCAGAATGTACCTCAACACTTTTCTGCCTTGCACAAGAAGCGGGGCAAGGAACAAGTCATGAGCAAAGAACAGAATGACGAAAGGCATGGTAGGAAGCAGAAAACGCCTGACCCAAAGTTCTCCGAAAGGGCATGAGCTGTCTGACATCACCTCCCACCAAGCCACAAGAACCTCGATAATGAAGGCCACAGCCCAGATGGTGACCCAGGCCAATACAGAACGATATTCTTTCAATCTTTTCATCTTCCATCGGCAAAAATACAACAATGTTCCGAATCCCACCCGACGATTCGTTGAAGAAATCCGCCCGTTTGCTGAAAAATCCCGACAAAGGCACGATTGGTGTCATAACTTTCGCCCGGAAACCAGAAAACGTTCAGCATTATGAAACGGTCATATCTTGCATTTCTATTGATTATGAGTTCCTGCAGCGGGAACCTGATCGACACCATCGACGAACCTTCGGACGATGACGAGGTCATCACGACAGACGGCACCATCAGCATTGTGTTCTCTGAAAGCGGTGCCACCGTCAGCGGCGACCCGTCCGGCATCGTGAAAGTGAGCGGCAACGACGTGACGGTGAACAACACCTCCGAGGCCCTTATCACCTACGAGCTCAGCGGTACCGCTTCCGACGGATTTTTCAAACTGTACAGTTCCACGAAGCAAGTCATTGAGCTCAAAGGGCTTAATCTCAAGAATCCGAATGGAGCCGCGATCAACAACCAAAGCCACAAGAAAACATCGGTTGTAGTGACCGGAGAGAATTATCTCACAGACGGAGCGGTGAACTCCTCCGGAGACTATCCTGATCAAACCTCGGACGAGGACATGAAAGCAGCTTTCTTCAGCGAAGGGCAATTGATTTTCAGCGGAGACGGAAGCCTTACCGTCACCGCCGACGGAAAGGCCGGGATCACGAGCGATGACTACGTGGCCATACAAAACGGAGTCACGATCAATGTCACCTCAACCGGAGGCCACGGAATCAGAGGCAGCGAGAAAGTGACGGTCAGTGGCGGCACATTGAATGTAAACACCTCTGCGACAGGGAAGAAAGGAATCTCTACGGATGGTGAGTTTTCTCTCTCTGACGGCACAGTCACCATCGTCTCGACCAGCTCGGCGGGAATCGTTGACGGAGAGTTGACCGGTGCGGCGGGAATCAAGGCCGATGAGTCATTCATCATAGATGGCGGAAGTCTGAGCGTGACTGTCAGCGGAAAAGGCTGCAAAGGAATAGCCTGCGATGGGGACGGGCATTTCAACGGAGGCACGGTGAAAGTCGTCGCTAGCGGAGCCAACTACGGCAGTTCATCCTCACAAGGTCCATGGGGCGGTGGCTCAAGTTCTTCAGAGTCAAAGTCCTCAAAGGGAATCAGATTCGAAGGCGACCTCCATTTCGACGGAGCGGATGTCGATGTGACATGCACCTCCCACGAGGGAATCGAGGCGAAAGGAGCGATCACGATCACAGCCGGGAATGTCAGCAGCTCGGCAAGCGATGACGCCATCAACTCAGGCTCGGACATGACGATCAGCGGAGGCCATGTCTATGCATTCTCCACTGGGAATGACGGACTTGACGCCAATGGAGACATGTTCATCAAAGGCGGTTACATCTTCGCTGTTGGAAGCAGCTCTCCGGAAGTCGCACTTGATGCCAACACTGAGGAAAGGCATCAACTTTACATAAGCGGAGGCACTTTGCTGGCGTTCGGCGGCATCGAGTCCGGCTCAAGCATCACGCAACCTGTCCTCAACGTGACGAGCTGGACCGCCAACACGGAATATTCACTCTACGATGGAGACACTCTCCTGATAACGTTCACAGCTCCAAGCAAAGGCGGCAACGGAATCGTGATCTCCCACCCGGATCTTGTAAGCGGCAGCAGCTACACCTTGAAGACTTCCTCCGGAAGCACGCCCCTCACCGCTTCGATGGAGGCGCAAGGCGGCACCGGCGGCGGTGGTAATCCCGGGGGTAACCCAGGTGGTAATCCTGGGGGTGGCAACCCTGGAGGCG
>DJRG01000066.1:23255-23692 GCA_002438845.1 Bacteroidales bacterium UBA6366 | reverse complement strand
CGGTACTGGTACGCTATCGGTCTTCGGCAGTCTTTAGCCTTGCGGGATGGTCCCCGCTGATTCGGACAGGATTCCACGTGCCCCGCCCTACTCAGGTGCCAGATTCAACTTCGCTATCCTACCTGTACGGGAGTATCACCCTCTGCGCTCCGTCTTTCCAGACGGTTCCAGTTCATAACAAAGTCTACTTCTCTGGTCCTACAACCCCGCATGGTCCGTGAACCACACGGTTTAGGCTCTTCCCTCTTCGATCGCCACTACTAAGGGAATCGACTCTTTCTTTCTCCTCCTCCGGGTACTAAGATGTTTCAGTTCCCCGGGTTCGCCCCGATTTGCATCGGTGCGCGGCCTTCAGCCGCGCGGGTTGCCCCATTCGGAAACGTCCGGATCAAATCCTGTTTGCAAATCCCCGGACCTTTTCGCAGCTTACCGCGTCC
>DJRG01000066.1:0-23236 GCA_002438845.1 Bacteroidales bacterium UBA6366 | reverse complement strand
TCGCCTGCCGAAGCCAAGGCATCCTCTGTGCGCTCTGACTTCTCTTTCTCTGTGAATCTCGTGTTGTTGTGAAATTGTTCAACCTATCTATATCTCTATATTCGGCTAATCTTTTTTCTTTTCACTTTACCTCGTTGTAATCTCTCAGTATTGTCAATGAACTTGTTTTTGTACCGCTTCTTCCGAAACGGGCTGCAAAGATACGCACTTTTTCCTTACCTCCAAATTTTTTTTGAGATTTTTTCATAAAAAATTTTTTCGGGGTGGAGATTTTCACCTTAATATAGTATATTTGTTTTTTGTGGCGGGGAAGACGGCGCTTCGACAAGCTCAGCGACCGAAAGCGGCCTTAGCGACGGGAAAGCCATGGTCCCTGAGCCTGTCGAAGGGAACATGGGACGAAAGAGCCATAGGACGAAAGAATAAAAAACAAAATAATAACGATCAATGGAAGAGAAAAGGAATTCATTGCCGGAGAACGCTCAGAGGGAGCTGGCACCGGGCGAAGAGTACAAGCCTCTTTTGGGGGCGGAAAGGAAATGGGCGGAGGTGACGCCATATTCAGTGACACTTGGTTTGCTGATGGTGGTCATTTTCTCAGCGGCGGCGGCCTATCTGGGGCTGCGCGTGGGACAGGTGTTCGAGGCGGCGATCCCTATCGCGATCATCGCGGTGGGCCTGACCAGCGCACTCGGCAAAAAGGAAGGTCTGGGGCAGAACGTCATCATCCAATCCATCGGAGGCTGCTCCGGGGCCGTGGTGGCGGGCGCGATATTCACATTGCCGGCCATCTATATTCTTGGAGTTGATGTAAACTTCATGCAGATGTTCCTTTCGTCGCTGCTTGGTGGTGTGCTGGGAATATTGTTCCTCATACCTTTCCGGAAATATTTCGTAAAGGAGATGCACGGGAAATATCCTTTCCCTGAGGCGACGGCGACGACCCAGATCCTCGTGAGCGGCGAAGGCGGTGGCAAGGGAGCGGGAACGCTTCTGGTGAGCGGTCTCATCGGAGGTCTTTACGACTTCATTGTCAGCACTTTCGGTGCGTGGGCAGACACGGTGAGCACAACCGTGATGGGATTCGGACAGACAATCGCTGACAAGGCCAAGGTCGCTCTGAAACTGAACACCGGAGCGGCAGTGCTGGGTCTTGGCTACATCGTAGGCCTGAAATATGCCTTCATCATCTGCTGCGGAAGTTTTCTGGTGTGGCTGGTGATCATTCCTCTGATGAATCTTATATGGGGCGGTCAGGTGATTGATCTGATGGGCACCGGAGTGACCATGACAATCGGGGAGATGAGCCCAGACCAGATATTCAAGGATTATGCAAGGCACATCGGAATCGGTGGAATCGCGACAGCTGGCATCATCGGCATCATCAAGTCGTTCGGTGTGATCAAGTCGGCTGTCGGCCTGGCAGTCAGCGAGTTCGGAAAGAAAGGCGGCAAGGTGGAGAGCACCGAGAGGACACAAGAGGATATTCCTATGAAGACCATTGTGTTCGGAATTGTGCTGACACTTTTGGCGGTGTTCGCTTTCTTCGCTTTCGGCGGAGTGGTGAACAACATCTGGCAGGCGGTCGTGGGACTTCTTATTGTGGCTGTGATCTCTTTCCTGTTCACGACTGTGGCGGCCAACGCGATTGCCATTGTGGGCACCAATCCTGTGAGCGGAATGACGCTGATGACGCTGATCATCGCCGCGCTTATCCTTGTTGGAGTGGGACTTAAGGGCAACGCCGGAATGGCAGCGGCCTTGATTATCGGAGGAGTTGTCTGCACTGCGCTTTCGGTAGCGGGATCGTTCATCACGGATTTGAAAATCGGCTACTGGATCGGCAGCACTCCGAAGAAGCAGGAAGGCTGGAAGTTCGTGGGTGTGGCCGTGGCGGCAGCGACAGTCTGCGGAGTGATGCTCGTGTTGAACAAGACCTACGGATTCGTCGGGGATCAGGCTCTTGTGGCTCCTCAGGCCAATGCGATGGCTGCTGTGATCCAGCCTATGATGAACGGTGGCGGCGCTCCGTGGCTGCTTTACGGAATCGGTGCGGTGCTGGCAGTAGTGCTGACTTTCTTCAAGATACCGGCTCTGGCGTTCGCGCTTGGAATGTTCATTCCGATCGATCTAAACCTGCCGCTGCTGGTGGGTGGTGCGATTTCCTGGTACGTGAGCACACGTTCCAAGGACAAGGATCTGAACGAGGCTCGCCTGAACAAGGGTACGCTGATCGCTTCCGGATTCATCGCCGGCGGCGCTTTGATGGGTGTTGTGAGCGCGCTGTTGAAGTTCTTCAACGTAGATTGGTTCATGGCCGGTTGGAACGCGCAGTACGGTGAGGCCATCGCCATCATTCCGTTCATCGGAATCATCGCTTACACGGTAATCGCTTCTTTGAGGGCTAAGGAATAACAATCGGTCGCTGAGCCTGCCGAAGCGACTTTCATCGGGTTTACTTTCCGGGCGCTTCGACAAGCTTACCTTTTCGGGCGCATCGACAAGCTCAGCGACCGGGAAAAAAAGAATATAACAATGGAAAAAGTTTTGGACAGATTCCTGAGGTACGTCAGCATTGACACTCAGTCGAACGAGGAATCAGAGAGCCAGCCATCGGCGGAAAAGGAGCTGAATCTGCTCCGGATGCTGCGCGATGAGCTTCAGGCGCTCGGAGTGGAAGCCACTCTTGATGAATATGGCTACGTGATGGGGTCGATCTCTTCGAACATCGAGGCGAAAGTGCCTGCTATCGGCTTCATCGCCCACGTGGACACGGCTCCAGACGCATCGGGGGCGAACATCAAGCCGCAGATCATCAATGAATATGACGGCGGGGATATTCCTTTAAAAGGGGTGCCTGGGTTGGCGCTGAAGCCTTCGGAGTTCCCGGAAATGCTTCATTACGTGGGGCAGACGCTCATCACCACCGACGGGACCACCCTTCTGGGTGCGGACGACAAGGCCGGAGTTACAGAGATCATGGACGCCGTGCAGTACATCGTCGAGCATCCGGAGTTCAAGCATGGTGAGATCAAGATCGGGTTCACTCCTGACGAGGAGATCGGACGCGGTGTGGTGAAGTTCGATGTCAAGAAGTTCGGGGCCGAATATGCCTACACGATGGATGGCGGTGAGATCGGGGAGCTGGAGTTCGAGAATTTCAACGCGGCTTCGGCGAAGATTCATATCCAAGGAAGGAATGTTCATCCGGGCTATGCCAAGGGCAAGATGAAGAACGCGATACTTATCGCAATGGAAATGAACGGATTGCTGCCTGTTCAGCAGAGGCCTGAATATACAGAAGGCTATGAGGGTTTCTTCCATGTTGTGGGCATCAACGGATCCGTGGAAGAGGCGGACATAACGTACATCATCCGTGACCATGACCGTTCCGAGTTCGAGAACAAAAAGGCCATCATGCAGAAATGTGTGGACTTCATAAATGTGAAGTACGGTGAAGGTACGGCCACGGCTGCCATCAAGGATCAGTACTACAACATGCGTGAGCAGGTGGAGCCGCACTATCATGTGGTGGAGAAGGCTGTGAAGGCGATGGAGATGGCCGGAATCAAGCCGAAGATCCAGCCGATCCGTGGAGGCACCGATGGGGCAAATCTGAGTTTCAAGGGTTTGCCTTGCCCGAACATATTCGCAGGCGGTCTGAACTTCCACGGCAAGATGGAGTTCGTGCCGCTTCAGAGCATCGAGAAGGCCTCGCAGGTCATCCTTAACATCATCTCGCTTTACGCGGAGTGATTCGTTGACAATAAGATTCTTGTATAGACACTCCCGGGCGCTTAGACAAGCTCAGCGTCCGGGAGTGTTCACGTTTACAAAGCCACCGGTCGCTGAGCCTGCCGAAGCGACTTTTGTCAGGTTCACTTTCATGGCGCTTCGACAAGCTCAGCGACCGGTGCGTTGGTATATTCAAAAAAACTTTTTACTTGATGACGCCGAGCTCCTTGCCGACTTTGATGAAGGCGGCGATGGCTTTGTCGAGGTGTTCGCGCTTGTGGGCGGCTGAGAGCTGGACACGGATGCGGGCCTGGCCTTTCGGGACAACAGGATAGTAGAAGCCGGTCACGAATATTCCTTCCTCGGCCATTTTGGCGGCGAACTTCTGGGAAAGAGGCGCGTCGTAGAGCATCACGGCGCAGATGGCGCTCTGGGTCGGCTTGATGTCGAATCCGGCGGCCAGCATCTTGTCACGGAAGTAGTTCACGTTCTCCTGCTGACGGTCATGAAGCTCATTACTTTCCTTGAGCATCTTGAACATCTCGATGCCGGCGGCGACGATCATCGGCGGCAGGGAGTTGGAGAAGAGATAAGGACGTGAGCGCTGACGGAGCATGTCGATGATCTCCTTGCGGCCAGTCGTGAATCCACCGACGGTGCCACCGAAGGCTTTACCGAGAGTGCCGGTGAATATGTCGATACGACCGTAGCAATCGAACTGCTCAGCGACTCCGTGGCCGGTCTTGCCGACAACTCCAGCGGAGTGGCTTTCGTCAACCATCACGAGGGCGTCATATTTCTCGGCCAGCTCGCAGATCTTGTCCATCGGAGCGACATTGCCGTCCATCGAGAAGACTCCGTCGGTGCAGATGATGCGGAACCTCTGGGCCTGGGCCTCCTGAAGACAGCGCTCCAGATCTGCCATGTCGGCGTTGGCGTAACGGTAACGGACAGCCTTGCAGAGACGCACGCCGTCAATGATGGACGCATGGTTCAAGGAATCGGAGATAATCGCGTCCTCAGCCGTCAGAAGCGGCTCGAACACTCCTCCATTGGCATCAAAGCAGGACGCATAGAGGATTGTGTCCTCGGTGTGGAAAAAGTCGGAGATGGCCGCCTCAAGTTCCTTGTGGAGATCCTGTGTTCCGCAGATGAAACGAACAGATGACATTCCGAATCCCCTCTCGTCCATGGCCTTCTTCGCGGCTTCGATAAGCCTCGGAGAATCAGCGAGTCCAAGATAGTTGTTGGCGCAGAAGTTCAGAGCTTTGCCGCCGTCCTGAAGAGTGATCTCGGCTGATTGTGCCGAGGCGATGTTCCTCTCGTTCTTGTAGAGTCCGGCTTCCTTGATGGAGGCGAGCTCCGCTTGAAGATGTTCCTGAAATTTTCCGTACATATCTGATAATTTTATAAAACGTTTCGATTTCGCACTGACAAATATATCAATTTTTGAGAAATTTGTTTAGATTTTGACATTCTTAAGACCATATCTCAGAAAATAATGTAAATTTGTAGATGCTAATTTAGCAATAAACAAGCGAACAGCAATGAAAAATGTACTAGTGATAGGTTCGACCGGACAAATCGGGTCCGAGCTGACAATGAAAATCAGGAATATGTACCCGGAAGGCAATGTCGTCGCCGGCTACATCAAAGGTGCTGAACCAAAGGGGATCCTGCTCGAAAGCGGTCCTGCCGAGGAGGCTGATGTCTGCAACGGGGAGCAGCTTCTGGGCATCGTCAAGAAGTACAACATCGACACGATCTACAACCTTGCGGCCCTGCTCTCCGCCGTGGCCGAAAGGAAGCCGCAGCTGGCATGGCACATCCAGATAGACGGGCTCATGAATATTCTTGAGATCGCCCGGGAAAACAACGTCGCCGTGTTCACTCCTTCGTCCATCGGTTCCTTCGGACCTGAGACTCCGCATCAGGACACTCCTCAGGACACAATCCAGAGGCCACGCTCGATGTACGGTGTGACCAAGGTGGCCACAGAATTGCTCAGTGACTACTATCACACGAAATACGGCGTGGACACTCGTTCCGTGAGGTTCCCCGGGTTGATCTCCAACGTCACACTTCCTGGCGGAGGCACGACTGACTATGCGGTTGAGATCTACTATGCGGCCGTGAAAGGAGAAGAGTTCGTCTGCCCTATCGCCGCCGGCACTTTCATGGACATGATGTACATGCCGGACGCTCTGAAGGCGGCCGTGGACATCATGAACGCCGATCCGTCAAAGCTTAGGCACCGCAACTCGTTCAACATCGCCTCTATGAGTTTTGATCCTGAGATTCTTCGCAAGAAGATTCAGGAGCATATTCCTGGATTCAAGATGCGCTACGAGGTGGATCCTGTACGTCAGGCGATCGCTGACTCATGGCCGGACAAGATGGATGATTCCTGCGCACGCGAGGAGTGGGGATGGACTCCGTCTTACGATTTGGAGACGATGACGGTGGACATGATTGACGCTCTCAAGAAGAAACTTCTCTAAAAAACTCTTTAATATAAAGGACAAAAGGACTGGCCAACTGGTCAGTCCTTATTTTTTGGCTTTGCGCTTCGACAGGCTCAGCGACCGGAGATATCATGGTCATTTCGATAGGCTCAGTGACCGGGCCGTGTGGCAGGCGAAGCGACCGGAAATGTCATGGTCACTTAGACAGGCTCAGCGACCGGCCGTCGGATTTACGGGCGGCCTTGGCTTCTTTCTTGGCTTTCTGCTTTTCGTACCGCGTCTTGTAGCGTTCCAGAATCCGTTCTTCTTTCTGACGGCGCTTCTCCATCGCCTTCAAGGTCTTGAGGGTCTTCTGACGCTTCTTCCTCAAGGCCTTCTCCTCCTTGGCCTTCGCCTTGGCGGCGTCACGGGCGTCAAGTTCAGCCCATCTTGCCTCCTTTGCGGCGATTCTGTCCTGCCGTGACTTTTCCCGCTCCGCTTTCTTTCTGGCCTTTTCGGCCTTCTTCAATGCGGAAGGATCCTGTGACAAGGAGTCCGCCCGGAGGGAGAGAGAATCCGCTCTTGTCTTCAGGCTGTCAGACAAAGCAAGGCTATCCTTTTGGGCCTGGGTGTCTCTGAGAGCCAGACTATCTTTGACGGCAAGGCTGTCCCTCAACGCAAGGCTATCCCTTAAAGCTATACTGTCAGCCGCTACTTTCAAGCTGTCGGCGATTCTGGCAGCCTCGGCCTTGCGCTCTGCCTCAAGACGCTTTCTCTCGGCGTTGCGGACACGCTTCAAGGAATCCTGTTGAGCCAGCATCTTGTAGACACTGTTCATGTAGCCAGGGAAATAAGTGTCTGTCTGGACAAATTCAGCCCGGGGAATATCCTCAAAAGTTTTCCGCTGAGATTCACGAGGCTTGTAGGAGGTCACGTCTTCAGGTCCTTTCGGGCGCTTCTCCGGCCGCCAGTCAAATCCCTTTAGGATTATCTCATCCTTTTTCATCTGGACGACAGGATAGGCGTCGCTCTTGGCGGCGTCAAAATAGTTCAGGTCCTGAACGTTGCCATCCTTCAGCGTGGCGGTCAGCATCTTGGACTCAAACTTGTTGACCGTGGCAAGACTTCCGTTCTCCTCGATAAAGAACAGGCCGGACGCACCTCCCATCGAGTCAAAGCGTCTCAACGTGCCTGTGCTGTCAAAGTAGGCCATCATCTCGGCTCCTCGGATCTGGTCGTAGGACAGAGTGTCCTCCTGAACGATGATGAAAGCGTTGGACATGAGACTTGCCCGGTCGAGGGACTGGTTCTTCACTATGACGGTGATGCTGTCGGCTGTGTACTGATGCTTTGTCTCGTTCCAGACTATAGGTGTCTTGTAGAGTCGGATAAGGGAGTCCAAATCCGTGTAGGCCAAGGAGTCGCAAACGACCTGCATGTCTCTGCGGAAGACCTTCACGTTATGGATTCCGTAGATGAAACTGATCTTTGTGGAGTCTTTCGGGACTTTGGACAGGGAATCGGCGACGGCAAGAGAATCGGTCGGGACGGTCAGCGAGTCTGTCTGAACGCCAAGAGAGTCTTGCGGGATGGTCACTTCGACAGGCTCAGTGACCGGAGCATGAGTTTGGGTCGTGTCGGAAACGTTTTGGCGCTTCGACGAGCTTAGCGACCGAACCGTGTCGGCTACAGCCGGGCGTTTCGACGAGCTCAGCGACCGGGTTGTGTCAGGGACTGGGGACGACCAGAGAGGTGGTTCATATTCAATGACATCATCCCAAGGGGCGGGAAGATTCTGCTTGTTCTTGCCGCGCTTTCCGATGGCGGCCCCGGCGGCATTGGGGTCTTCCTCCTCCATCTTCTTGCGGGCCTCCTCGGCGGCGGCACGCGCGGCCTCCGCGGCCTTGCGGCGATATTCAGTGACAGGATCCACATTAATCTCTTTCAGACGGGCGGAGGAATTAGCCACCTCGGAGGAATCGACATCGCATTTCGGAATGCTTCTCAGAATCAATGTGTCAGCGCCGATGTAGGCAGTGTCACGCTTCTCTCCCTGCTCGCTGATGGCGATCACCGCCGGATCACGTGTCATCTTGATGAAGGACAGCGAGTCAACATACTGCATGTAGCCGGCCACCGCCGCCACATTGCGTGTGGTGTCCAAGAGTTCCACATTACCGAACATTTCCACGTTGTTCGGAGTCCTGTAGTAGACAAGGGTGTCAGCCCATGCCTCTTGGTTCTCGGTCAGGATGTGGACATCCTTCGTGAACGTGAACTTCTCCAAGGTACGTTCGTAGACTCCGGCCATGGAAGAAAGCATGTTGTTGTCTTTCCATGCGTTGGTGCCGGTGCCGAAAGTGGCGATGTTGGTGCCGGTGTTGTAGTCCAGGTCATCAGTCTTCACGAAGATGGAGTCCGTGTACATGTTGACATTATTCGAGAAACTGAATGTCTTGAGTTTCGAATAGTAGTGACCGTCATCACTCTCGATGATCTGTCCGTCTTTGTCACGCATGGTCCCTCCGCCACGGAACACGGCGATACTATCCTTGGTGTTATAGTCCAGATCCGTGGTCCGGAGCGTGTTGCCGTCCTTGTCGCGAAGCTGCACCAACGCCCCCCTGAACTGTGCGAGATTCTGGTCTATATAATAATCCAGACTCTCGCTGCTAAGCACGGTGTTGTTCTGGATGATCTGGACATTGCCGAAAGCGTTGATCACGTTCTGGTTCACATTCCACAACGCGGTGTCACAGATCAGCAGGGTGGAGTTGTGCTCGAAACGGGCATGGCCTAAAGCCTTCCTGTAGTTTTGGCCATATTCCTCAATCTGTTGCAGCTCATCACAACCGAGAAGACGCACAAGGCTGTCTTTCCGCTCCGTGTTCTGGGCGGAAAGGCCGAACGTCATCAGCAAAAGCAGTAATGAATATGCCAGACGTCTTGAGAGCATCAGTCTTCAGCGAACTTTGCCGCCCAGCCCGGACGACGGAACTCGCAGTCCTTGAACATCGGGTCGATGACGATGTGTGTTTCCTTGATCTTGCCGGCGAGGAAATCATCGATGGCCTTCATCTGCTTGTCCTGGCGGACCTGCTCCTGAAGCTGGCTGAAATCCTCATCAAAGGATGCGGTGTGGGCGGGGATGATCTTGTCCACACGGATGATCTTGTAGATTGTCTTGCCGACAACATAGTCCTTGACCTGATCCTGACGCCCATCGTTGTCGGTGGATTCCACCGGCTCGGAAATCTCACCCTCCTTCAAATCCTTGATGGCCAGATAGTCTTCGGGCTTGAGCTGGTCGATCTCGAAATAGGCGGAGCCTGTGTTAGGGTCGGACATCTGCCCTCCGTTTGTCTTGGTGGCGGGATCCTGAGAGTAGAATTTGGCCGCCATCTGGAATGACACAGCGTTGTTGTTGATCTCTGTACGGAGACTGTCCAGGGTCTTGAAGGCCTTCTCCCTGTCCTCATCAGTGTACTTAGGCTTCATCAGAATATGGCGGGCATTGAACATGTCGCCTTTCTTTTCGATGACCTCGATGATGTGGAATCCGTCCGGGGTCTCGACAATCTGGGAGATCACCCCAGGCTTGAGAGCCATGGCAGCGTCCGAGAACACAGGCCAGAAGATTGACTTTGAAGCCATTCCAAGCTCACCGCCTTTGCGGGCGCTGCCAGGATCCTCCGAATATATCCGCGCGAGGGTCGAGAATTTCTCTCCGTTGATGATCCTCTCGCGAAGATCCAGAAGTTTCTCGCGGACAGCCATGTTGGCGGCCTCGCGGTCTGGATAACGGCAGATCTGACTGAGCTGGTACTTGATCGGAACTATCGGAAGGTTCTTCGCGTCAACCGTGTCAAGATATTCCTTTACATCATAAGGAGTCATCTCGGGGATCTTCTTCATGATCTCCTGCTGGGCCTGCTGGGTAAGGCTCATGTCCTCGTACTGCTTGCGCCATTCCTGACGAAGGCGGTAAAGAGGCTTGCCGAAATATTCCTCAACCTTGTCCTCGCCGCCCAAGTAGGTCAGCATCCTGTCCGCCTGCTGGGAAAGGCTTCCCTCGACCATGTCCTGATTGACAGTCAATGAGTCGATCCTGGCTTGCATCAGGAATAGTTTGGACTCAAGGATGGCTTCCAGCACCTCACAACGGACATTCCTGTCCGAAGACATGCCCTGGGCGTTGCGGTCCTTTACGGCATTTTCAATGTCGGAAATCATTACCGCCTCGTTGCCGACGACAGCGATGGTCTTGTCAACGTATTTGTATTTCTGGGCTGAAGCCATCGCGCAGGTCGCTGCGAGGGCGAAGATGGTGATTGCTGTTTTCCTTATCATTTCGAATATATTACAAAATTCTCCTTAACCTTGGCGTCTTCTATCAAGTCCCGTTCCAAACCGGCAAGGAGCTCATGCTTTCTTCCACTTAGGATGATGTCCCTTATCCTGTCGGCACAATACTCCACCGGAGCCACCTCATCGGCCTTTTTGTAGTCCACGATGAACGCGACAGAGACGTTGTTTTCTCCGTCAGGCATCTGGATGAACTGTCCGTTCCTGCAGGAAAGCATCTGGACGTAATCCACCCCGAACTCAGCGGCAAGCTTGACGGCATCAATCCATTCGTTGGAGTAATCATGGTAGCGCTGGGTCGAATTGAACGCGATGCTGTCCGCGGCGATCACGTCCTCGACTTTGTCAGAAGACATCAATTTCTTGAGTTTGGGCAGATTCGGAGAGTCTTTGGAGATGTTCAGGAATCTGGCCTTCATGATCGGACGTTCCAGTCTGAAAGATTCCGGATGGGTACTGTAGTACTCCTCGATCTGTTTCTCAGAGACTGTCGTGTCAAGCCGTTCGTTGATGTACCTTTGCTCGTAACGGTAGCGAAGGAGCGACTGACGGTAGGCCTCAAGTTCCTTTGACACATCCTTTTCCTCCTTGGAAAGACGCTGCTGCGCGATGTCGACGAACGCCTTGTCCCGAGCCCAGGAGTTTATGTAGATGCCGGCCAGCTTCACGCTGTCCTCAGGAGAGGTGCCCTTGGGGATCACGTCATCCAACTCGGAGCGGTAGAGTTTGTGATCCCCCAGCCTGGCGACCACTTCCCCATCATGGATGAGGGATGAAATGGCCTTGCAGGATGGCAGGACGGCAAAGGCGGCAGCCATTATGAATATTCCGAGATCCCTTAACATCAGTGCCTATCGAGAATAGTTAGGAGCCTCCTTGGTGATGGTCACATCATGAGGGTGACTCTCAAGGAAACCGGCGTTTGTGATGCGGACGAACTGTGCGTCACGCAGAGCCTCGATGTCGCGCGCGCCGCAGTAGCCCATACCGGCCCTCAGGCCGCCCACAAGCTGATATACGACCTCGGAAACCGTCCCTTTGTAAGGGACTTGGGCCACGATTCCCTCCGGAACGAGCTTCTTGATGTCGGACTCCATGTCCTGGAAGTACCTATCCTTCGAGCCTTGCTCCATGGCCTCAAGGGATCCCATGCCACGATAGGACTTGAAGCGGCGGCCGTTCATGATGATTGTCTCGCCTGGAGATTCTTCGGTTCCGGCAAGCAGGGAGCCCGCCATGATGGTGCTGGCACCGGCGGCGAGAGCCTTGACAATGTCTCCTGAATACCTTATGCCTCCGTCAGCGATCACTGGAACTCCGGTCCCCTTAAGGGCGTACGAGGCTTCCATCACAGCCGTGAGCTGAGGGACACCGATTCCGGCGATGATTCTAGTCGTACAGATAGAGCCAGGGCCTATTCCCACCTTGACAGCCTTCACGCCCGCCTCCGCAAGAGCCTTGGCACCGGCGGCTGTGGCGACGTTGCCCGCTACGATCTGAAAATCCTTATAGGCTTCGCAGGCTTTCCTTATCATCTTGAGGACGCCCTCGGAATGGCCGTGAGCCGTGTCAAGCACGACGGCATCAGCACCAGCGTCAATCAACATGCCGATCCTCTCGATGGTGTCAGACTTGATTCCGGCGGCGGCGGCGACAAGAAGACGTCCCTTGCTGTCTTTGGACGCTATCGGGTTGTCCTTGATCTTCATGAGGTCCTTGTAGGTGATCAGTCCCACAAGCTTGCCATCGTTGTCCACCACAGGAAGTTTCTCTACCTTGCTGCGCTGGAGGATCTTCGTGGCTTCGGCCAGGGTTATGCCCTTAGGCGCCGTCACAAGACCGTCCTTTGTCATCACCTGGGCGATAGGCAGCTGCATGTCCTCCTGGAATCTCAAGTCACGGTTCGTGACGATTCCGATGAGGAATCCGTTGGCGTCCACAACCGGGATCCCGCCGATGTGATGTTTCTTCATCATCGCAAGGGCATTGCCTACGGTGGCGTCCGGGCTGATTGTCACCGGATCGTAGATCATGCCGTTCTCGGCCCTCTTTACATGACGCACCTGCTCGCACTGCTTCTCAATCGTCATATTCTTGTGAATCACACCAATACCTCCGGCCCTTGCCATCGCGATGGCAAGATCCGCCTCCGTCACCGTGTCCATAGCGGCGGACACGATCGGCGTGTGGAGTTTGATGTCGGTTGTGAAATTTGTTGTGACATCCACGTCACGAGGAAGTACATCGGAATGTGCCGGAACGAGCAAAACGTCATCGAAGGTGAGGCCTTCAGGAATCTCTCGGTTTACAAACTTCGCCATAGTCTCAAATAAATTTGACAAATATAAGAATTTTCACGCAAATGTTGCTGTGACGGGCATGGTTTAGACATCACTAAACCGATGTTTTTTTTCAATATGCGCATGAATAGAGCCGTCCTTGCCAGGTGTCGCATTCCTCCAGGCGTCTGTCAAGCATGCGAAGGATCTCAAAATTGCGGACAAGACCCCATGGGGTGTCGTTGACAAAACGTGGGGGAACCTCTCCGGCGACGCGCTCTATATAAAGGTCCGGACGGAGGCGTTCAAGGATGTCGGCGACAAAGTCCAGATAGTCCTCGAGACCGGGACGGTAGAAGGCCGAGGGAGCGGCGGAATATTCCTTTTCCATCGCTGTGCCTTTGACTATCTGAAGCTGATGGAACTTGACGGAGCGCAACGGAAGGGAGGAGATGAGGCCGCACTGGTCCAAAAGCATCTCTCTGGTCTCGCCGGGGAGGCCGAGGATGAAATGGGCGCCGGTGTCGATGCCTCTTTCGGCTGTCATTGCGACGGCACGGCGGGCGCATTCAAAGTCGTGGCCACGGTTGATGTGGCGCAGGGTGTTGTCATAGCAGGATTCGATGCCGTACTCGACCACTACTATCGGGGCGGCCAGGGCGGTTCCGGGCGCTTCGACAAGCTCAGCGACCGGATTGTTCAGAGTCCCGGTCTGAATATTTGGCCGCTGAGCCTGTCGAAGCGACCGATGCCAGCCATTCAATACTCGTCCTCCGGCAAGGTCCGCGAGATAATCCAGTTTCCGCTCGTCGACACAGTCCGGACGTGTGCCGATGACTATTCCGACCACATCAGGGTGACTCAGAACTTCCTCATAAAGAGCCCTTAACCTTTCAAGCGGAGCATAGGTGTTTGAATATGCCTGAAAATAGGCAAGATAGTGCCTCGCCCTTGGGTAGCGGACCTTTTGGAATTCGATTCCTTCCTCTATTTGATCCAACAGCGGCTTGCCCGCCGTGCTGTAGCCTGGATGAAAGGCGGCGTTGTCACAATAGGTGCACCCGCCTCTACCCACGGTTCCGTCACGGTTCGGGCACGAGAAACCGGCGTCCAGAACCAGTTTCTGGAGCCGCTCTCCATACTTGCGGCGATAGTAGCCGACAAATGAGTTATACCTCTTACCTCCCGAAAAGTCAAACATATTACTTGCAAAACTAATCAATTGTGAATATTTTTACGCAAAAAACATAGAGAGACATGAATATATTCCTGAAATTTCTGTCTTCCGCGGCTGCGGTTGCCTTGTCGTTCAATTGTTTGGCATCAGCTCAAGAGGCCGGGAAGAAGTGGGCGGTGGTTGAGTTTTCCGCCAATTTCATGAGGGAGGCTCCTGACTATGCCGCAGAGCTTGGAGACCAGGCGCTGATGGGGACCGTCGTCGAGGTTTTGGACAAGACCGGCTACTGGGTAAAGATCAAAAGCCCGGAGCCTTACACGGCCTGGGTCAACGAAATCGGGCTTGTCGCAATGGATGAAATAGATCTCAAAGAATATCTTGGGGCCCCGAAATACATCTGTACTTCCGCTTACTCCCACATCTACGAGGAGCCTTCTGTGGAGTCGAGGATCGTCTCTGATTTTGTGCTCGGAGACGTCGTTAGAATCCTGTACGGCGCAAAGTCGGGCCGCGGCGGCCACGGAGAAGGCAGGGCCGTAGTGAAGAGGAAGTTCGCGGGTGTCGTGCTTCCGTCCGGCAAGACCGGGTATGTTCCGGCCAAGGATGTCGCTGTGTTCCACAAATGGGCTGACGACCGCAAGGACAGGACTTCGGACGAGAATGGTTTCAGGAAGGATCTTCTTGAGACCGGTTATCGGTTCCTCGGGGTTCCGTACATGTGGGGAGGCACGTCCATCAAGAACGTGGACTGCAGCGGATTCTCACGCAGTGTCTATTTCGCCAACGGAGTGCTTCTTCCGCGTAACGCCTCGCAGCAGGCAAGGATCGGGGAGGATGTGAGAATATTCAACGGGCAGGGTGATGTTGATTGGAGCGGATTGCTTCCCGGCGATCTGTTGTTCTGGGGCAAGGCCGCCACGGACAGCACCAAGGAGAGGATCACCCATGTGGGAATGTACATCGGTGAGGGGAAGTTCATCCATTCGGCACAGGTCGTGCGCGTCAATTCGCTGGATTTCTCCGCTCCTGACTTCTACAATCGCAAGCCGATTAGGGCACGCAGGGTCATCGGATATATTGACGAAGCCAATTCAGGAATCGTTTCCATCGCCCGCAGTCCGTTCTATTTTCCGCAGGATTAATTCTCAGCGGCCAAGAGTGTTATAATCCGGTCAATTACCGGATCAATGCGAGAGGCCGGGGCGAGAGAGTTGTTGGTCATGATCGAGAAGACTACAGTCTCGGCTTTGGCCCCCGAGGAAGGCTCGATGTAGCCGCTGAAGCAGCGGACGCCATTCATGGAGCCGCTCTTCAGATGGACGCGGGACTTCACCTGGGCCGGGGCCTCGCGCAGTCGTGACTCGTAGTGACGGTCACCGGGCTGGCCGATGGTCTGGATGTAGTCTCCGAACGACGGGCTGTCCATCATCGAGGAAAGAAAACGGACAAAAAACGACGGAGAGACATAGTTATGGCGAGCCAGACCGCTGCCGTCCACGATGCGGACGTCATCCGCGTCGACTCCAAGACTTTTCATAACCTCAGAGACAGCCACATAGCTCGAATCGTACGATGCGGAATGGTGCAGTCTGCGGCCAAGGGTACGAAAAAGGGTCTCGGCGTAGAAGTTGTCACTCCGAAGGTTCGTCTCACGGGCAATCTGGCGAAGGGTCGGGGAATATGTCATCCCGATCATCGTGAGGTCATCCACTCTGGAGGCGTAAGGTCCCGGCCCGACAGCGGAAAGGTCAGACCGCACACGGCCATTTCGCACGTCCGCCGGACCTTGGGTCACCGTGATTCCCTCCGCTTTGAGATATTCACAAAAATAGTGTGCGCATGTGTACGCCCCAAACCGGTTGCTGAACTCCTCGGTCCTGGGCTTCCGGTCAATGGCGAAGGATCCACGCACCTCCGCATACGGACAGTACTCGGTGTTAAAGAGGTATAATTGGTCGCCCGTGCCGGCCGGAGCGGTTCTGCAGGGATATTCATACTTCATCCATGGGGTGACCGGGTAGACGGGGGTGACATTCACCGGAGAGCCGACGGACACTCCCGCGCTGACTTTGAAGTCTTGGGCGTTCTCATAGAAGCTCAAGCCGTTGAGACCAGCCCCGTAGGCCGTGCCGATGTCCTGATAGCTCCAGGTGTCATGCTCCATCGGGCCGTCGAAATAGCGGCCGTCTCCGATCATGCGGCCGCTGACGCTTTTGATTCCGGCCTTGTCAAGAAACGATTTCCATTGGCCGAACAGTTTGTCCCGGGGAATGGCGATGGAATCTTTGGAGGCGATTGTGGGGTCTCCGCCTCCGACGATGTAGAGGTCTCCCTCAAGGATGCCGTTCCGGACCGAGCCGTTGTAGCCGATTCTGGTGACGTATTTATAATCAGGGCCTAGACGATGGATGGCCATGCCGGTGGTTATCAGTTTCATCGTGGATGCCGGGATCATACGCTGATCGCTGTTCCATGCGGCGAGGGTGTCGCCGCCTTCGGTGACGGCAAGGACTCCGAGGACGGAGGATTTCAGGGCCTCGCTTCGGGAAACGGACTCAATGTAACGTTGGGTTTTGGACTTCGGGAGGGGTTTTGAAGCGTGGACCTGTGCGGCAGGCGCTTCGACAGGCGCTTCGACAGGCTCAGCGACCGACGGTATAGACGGGGCAAGTGCGGCGGCTGGGAGAAGCGGTCCCTGAGCCTGTCGAAGGGCCGCCACCGGAACCACGAGCGACAATGCAAGCGCACAGACAAAGGCGCGAATGAATATTCCTGATCTCATAAATACAAAAATAGCGTTTTATTGTTAAATTTGCAGTCTGTCCAAGCACGTTCGATAGAACTTTTTGGAGGTACAGAGTTGAATCTAAATATTCAGAAATATGAAAAAATGCGTTCTTGTGTCCGGCGGCGCCGGATTTATCGGAAGCCACGTTACCGTGGAGCTTATCGAGGCCGGTTACGATGTGATCGTGGCCGACAATATGTCCAACTGCGATGAGACCTGCTACGAGGGAGTGAAGAAGATCACGGGAAGGGAGGATATTCCTTTCGTCAAGATGGATTTCTGCGATCCTGTGGCGACAGAGTTGTTGTTCACTGCCAACAAGATCGACGCTGTCATCCACTTCGCCGGGTTCAAGGCCGTGGGTGAGTCAGTCAGCGAGCCGCTTAAGTACTACATGAACAATCTGGAGTCGTTCATGAATGTCATCGAAACCGCCAGGAAGCACGGATGCGAGAATATTCTTTTCTCTTCTTCCGCCACTGTCTACGGAGAGCCTGAGCATCTTCCTGTCACGGAGGAGTCTCCGAGGCAGCCTGCCACATCGCCTTACGGCAACACGAAGCAGATGTGCGAGGACATCATCCGGGATTCCGTGAAGGCATATTCAAATGTCAAGGGCATCGCGCTCAGGTACTTCAACCCGATCGGGGCGCATCCGTCAGCTCTGATCGGCGAGCTTCCGCGCGGCGTGCCGAACAACCTTGTGCCTTACATCACGCAGACCGCCATCGGCAAGCGGGAGTGCCTCTCGGTCTTCGGCAACGACTACCCTACCCCGGACGGCACATGCCAGAGGGACTTCATCGACATCGTGGACCTTGCAAAGGCACATGTCTTCGCCGTACGCAGAATGCTTGACGGAAAGATGAAGAATGAATATGAAATCTTCAACATCGGCACAGGCAAACCGCTGTCAGTTATGGAGTTGATCAACGCGTTCGAAAAGGCCAACGGCTTGAAGCTGAACTACAAGTTCGCTCCTCGCAGGGCCGGTGACGTGACTGCCATCTGGGCTGACCCGACACTCGCCAACAACGAGCTTGGATGGAAGGCCGAAAGGTCGATCGAGGACACGCTGGCTTCGGCCTGGGCTTGGGAGAAGCATCTGGCCGGCAAATAGCCGTGGAGGATAAATAGTTGACAAACAATATAAAACGTAGTGGCACTCCCCCTTGTCCCGGGTAGGAGTGCCACTATGTTTTTAAATAATAATCAGGGAGTTATCCTCCACAGGGATCGGCTTACTTCGCTGTCGTCTTGATGAGTCCGCTGAGTTTCTGGTACAGAGCGTCGGTCTTCTCGAGGAGTTCCTTGCGGATGCTTGCATAGTAAGCGGACTTCTTGCCTTCCACTTTGGCGTTCACCTTATCCCGGAGGTCGTTGTAAAGCTTTACGGCCTCGTCAAAGAGTCCGCCCAAAGCTTCATCGTCAGCTTTCTGGTTAAGTGCGCTGAAGAGGGAGCAATCATCGATGAATGCTCCGATGACATATTCAATGTCCTTCTTGATGTCTCTAAGATTCATATCTTGATTTGTTTAGTCTTAAAACTTGGCGAATATACGCATTTTTTTTCGAATTGCGAACACTGCGGCCTCGCCGGGCGCTTCGACAAGCTCAGCGACCGGGAACGGTAGGTTCCGCGGAAGGGAAGTTATTTGAACAGGCTGCGGACGAGGGCGGGAACATCCGCGACCTTGACGACCTCAATGCCCTGCGGCTTGAAATCCATAGAGGCGAAAGATGAAATGAATATCCTCCTGAAGCCTAAACGTGCCGCTTCGCTGACACGGCGATCAATCTGGGCGACAGGGCGGATCTCTCCACTTAGTCCGACCTCGCCCGAGAAACAGTTGTCCGCAGGAATGGCGAAATCAAAATTGGAGGACAAGACAGCTGCGATCACCGCCAGGTCACAGGCCGGATCACTGACCTTCAGCCCCCCCGCCATATTCAGAAAGACATCCTTTTGAGCGAGTTTGAAACCGGCCCTGCGCTCAAGGACAGCCAGGAGCATATTCAGACGCCTCACATCGAACCCGGTAGCGGAACGTTGCGCCGTCCCGTAGGCCGCGGAGCTGACAAGTGCCTGGACCTCAAACAGGAACGGCCTCGTACCGTCCAGCATCGCACTGATGGCCACGCCGCTGAGTCCGGCCTCGTGCATAGGGATAAGGAGTTCGGAAGGATTGGAGACCTCACGCAAACCCTTGCCGGTCATCTCGAAGACAGCCAGCTCTGAGGTCGAGCCGAACCTGTTCTTGATGCTGCGCAGGATTCTGTACGAGCCTCTGTTGTCGCCCTCGAACTGAAGGACAACGTCCACGATGTGTTCCAAGACCTTAGGACCGGCGATGTAACCCTCCTTTGTGATGTGTCCGATCAGGATCACAGGGATGCCGGTCTCCTTGGCGAGCCTTAGAAGAATGGCGGCGACTTCCTTGATCTGGGTGACCGAACCAGGAGTGGAGTCAACCGTCTGGGAGAACATCGTCTGGACAGAGTCCACGATCATCAGGTCTGGCTCGATCCCACGGGCCTGCGCGACAACATTCTCAATCAGTGTCTCGCTGTAAATCTGGCAGGTGGATGCGTCTCCTCCAAGACGGTCCGCTCGCATCTTCACCTGACGGAGGCTTTCCTCGCCTGTGACATAAAGGGTCTTGAGAGACGGGCACCCCAACGGAATCTGGAGCGACAAGGTAGACTTGCCTATTCCCGGCTCACCTCCGATAAGAACCAAAGATCCTTCCACTATGCCTCCGCCGAGAATCCTGTCAATCTCCTCATTGTTCAGAGAAAGCCTCGCTTCGGAACTGGAGTCGATATCTTTCAGTTTCTGCGGTCTGCGGCTGGCTCCGGGCACAGAATCCGTCATCGCCGCCTTGCGGGAGCCGCCGGTGGCCACTTTTTGCTCCACCATGGTGTTCCATTCACCGCAGGCAGGACAACGTCCCATCCATTTGGGATACTCATTTCCGCAATTGGAGCAGAACCAGACTGATTTTTCTTTCATGCGTGTAATAGTTTATTCGTACTGTGGTTGGTGAGTTTGTCGAACCCACCATGTATGGTGTTGGTCACTTCGACAGGCTCAGCGACCGAAAGGGTGGTGTCGGTCACTTCGGCAAGCTCAGCGACCAAGAGAGTGGCGCTGTACCTGTCAAAGATAGGCAAATGGACGGGTTAAGGCAAAAAAAAATTGCAGCATCTGGGTCTTTGAACCCGGACACCGCACAAAAAGCCTCCCGAAATTGGGGATGTACTGATTACTCAGCCTTAGCTGAATCGCAGCAAGCCTTTGTTGAATCGCAGCAAGCAGCCACTGTGTCAGCGGCAGCCTCAACCTCTTCAACAGCCTCAACAGCCTCAGTTTCAGCCTCGGCCTTCTTTGCGTTGTTACCGCAAGCAGAAGCGGCTACCATAAGAGCCACAACTGCAACAGACATAAATACCTTCTTCATAATAAATAAAACTAAAAGTAACTTTCAACTTTGTTTTCAAGGCGCAAAAGTACATAGTTTTCCGCAATTATCAATACTTTTTCACATTTTTTTTCATCCTTACGTCACCTTTTGAACTCGCATTTTTCCAGCCCGGTGATTTTTCCGCTTACAATATGAAAGCGGAGGGCCATCCTCGGCACGTCACAAGAGCCCTGAAAGCCACACGCACCCGGGTTCATGAACAAAAACCCTTCCCGCTTGTCATGAAAGACTTGAGGAATATGGGTGTGCCCACAAACGAATATGTCCGGGTGGTACGAATCAATCAAAGCCTTGGCACGCAGATCGTACATGGGTTGGTGCGGGTTGTAAGCCCAGTAGCTGCCCGTGCGAAGCCCGATGTGCGTCATCAAAACTCTAAGACCGTCACATTCAAAACTTTGAAAAGCCGGATATTCATGTCTAACATCCAGGCCATCGCAGTTGCCGTAGACTCCGACAAGAGGCTTGAACGCCGCGATGTCCTGAGCGCACTGGAGGGTGCCGAAATCTCCCGCGTGCCAGATCCGGTCCACTGGCTCCAAAAACTTCCTCACATCATCAGCGAAGACTCCGTGAGTGTCGGAAATCAACCCTACGAACATTTTACTTACAGTTTAATCACAATCTTCTTCTTGTAAAGGATCCAAAGGATGCTGAATATGACAGAGACGAAGATCAGGGCCCACAGCAGGGACATGTACTCATTGGCACCGAAGTAGCGGCTCGGGGCGAAGCCGAAGAATCCGTAGCTCTTGGCGATGACTCCGGAGAACACAAAGGCCATCAATGCGTTCATGCCCATTGCCTTGAAAGGCACGAAAGGCTTCTCGTAACCCTTGACGTCAAGCAGATAGGCAAGGAACGCCAGCGCAAGCATCGCCCAGCCCCCGGCATAAAAGACATAGGAGACAGACCAAAGAGGTTTGTTGATCGGGATCCAGATGCTTAGGACCACGCCAAGGATCAAGGACAGGCAGCCATAGACGAAGATTCTGTTGACAACCCTGTCCGGGGAATTGCCAGTGGCGGACATATTCCTTTGCGAGCCAAGGATCATCGAGCCGATAAGGTAACCAAGAAGGCAGGAACAAGCGGCGGTCATCGAACCGAGAAGACCTTCCGGATCGAAATTGGTGCCATCGTAGCCGTGATAGCAATGATTACCACCGACAAGCCAGGTGTCAATCCTCACGGAGACATTTCCCTCAAGGGTAAACGCACCAGGATCGCGGCCAAAGAGCAGTAATATTCCCGTGTAGGTCACACATAGGGTCGCGATCGCGGCCATGATCTTGCCTGGTTTCTTGAGCCAAAGAGCGAGGCAACCGGCGATGGCATAAGCCATTCCTATTCTTTGGAGGACACCGAATATTCGTTTATGCTGAAGCCAGTAGAGATAATTCTGCCCGAACGTCCAAGTTTCGTCATGCATTGAGGTCGGGAAGAACGGGTACAGATTCAAGGCAAAGCCGACAAGGAAAATCAACGCACCTCTCTTGAGCACCTTGAGGTACGCCTTGGTGGTCGCCTTCTCGTACTTTGAGAAAGAGAATGCCATGGCGCAGCCCATGCAGAACACAAAGAACGGATAAACCAGGTCGGTAGGTGTGCAGCCAACCCAACCGACATGCCTGAGCGGCGGGAATATGTGGGCCCAGGATCCAGGATTGTTCACTATGCACATAAACGCGACTGTTAGTCCTCTCAGGACATCCAGTGATTCGTAACGCTTTTTCATGGCACAAAGTTAGTCTTTCTTATTCAATGTTGTATCTTTGTACCATGGAGATTTTTTACACCTACGAGATCGACGGGGCTTCCGCCCTGCTGGATGCCGACGAGAGCGCTCACTGCGTGAAGGTTCTCCGGCATCGGGCCGGGGACGAGGTCACCGTGGTTGACGGCATCGGGAACATGTACCATTGCCGCCTGACAGGGGATTCTCCCAAAGGAGCGGCGGCGGAGATTCTGGAAACCGTGCCCGGATGGGGAGGGCACTCATATTCATTAAATATGGCGGTGTGTCCGACAAAGAACAACGACCGCTTCGAGTGGTTCGTGGAAAAGGCCACAGAACTTGGTGTGGATGTGATTTCTCCGGTCATCGGGGAACGTTCCGAGCGCAAGGTGTTCAAGGCGGAGAGGTCACGCAAGATTGTCATGTCGGCCATGAAGCAGAGTCTTAAGGCCAAATTGCCGGTGGTGGAAGAGCCCGTGTCCGTCCGGGATTTCATTCTGGGGCATTCAGAGGACTCCTCTGTCAAGATGATTTGCTACTGCTTTGAAGGTGAGGCTTCCAGGCGATCAATAGAGGATGTTTTGAAAGATGTTCCAGCCGATTCGCCAATCACGGTGCTGATCGGACCTGAGGGGGATTTCTCTCCAGAAGAGGCTCATCTGGCGATTGAGCATGGTTTTGTGCCTGTTCACCTCGGGCCAAGCCGCCTGCGGATCGAAACGGCGGCTGTGACGGCGGTGACGGCCTGCTACCTGCACTTTATGGATTGAAAAATTTACGAATATGCAAAAGAAGACTATAGACGAGATTCTTAATGAGACATTGAAGGTTCTTAAAGAGGGAGGAGTCATCCTCTACCCTACCGACACGGTCTGGGGACTTGGCTGCGATGCGACCAACCCGGAGGCCGTCGCAAAGATTTACGAAATCAAGCATCGTTCTGACAGTAAGTCGCTGGTTCTGTTAGCCAACAGCCTTGATCAGATTGCGCTGTACGTGAAGGAAATTCCTCCAATGGCCATAGATCTAGTCGAGGTCAATGATAGGCCGATGACCTTGATCTACCCAGGAGCAAAAACTTACCCGGCTCCTACAGATGGAGAGCCATGTAAAGCAGACCGGTTCCACCTCGCGCACAACACCGTGGCCACTGACGGCACAGTCGGCATCCGCATCCCAATGATGGAGTTCTGTCTTCAGTTGACCTACAAGCTCGGCAGACCGA
>DJRG01000049.1:1133-13188 GCA_002438845.1 Bacteroidales bacterium UBA6366 | reverse complement strand
TGGATTTCTATCTTTGAGGCGGAAAACGGGAAAGGAACCCCGCGAAGAATTATGGAAGCAAAGAAGTCAAAGGAGCAGGAAGAGCTAGAGTCCCTGAAGTCGCGGATCTCCGAACTGGAGGAGAGCCTCAGGATGGAGCGGCTGCGCAACCGCCTTAACGAAAAGATCATAGACATAGCGGAGGCTCGCTGGCACATCGAAATAAGAAAAAAAGCTGGCACCAAGCGGTAAGGGACCTGCACGCGGAATCAGCCACCGAATGTCATGTTTTCCGGTGCGGAAATCGCAAAGAAACTCGGCTACAACAGCGCGGACTCAGTCAAGGCTCAGAAATTCAAGTGCATGCGGAAGCTTAAGGAAATGGTTGAAAAGTTCAAGAAATTATAGGCGAAGCGATGACTGACATAGAACGAAATAACAGGATTGATGAATATCTCATCGGAGCGATGCCCGAAGACGAGAAGGCGTCCTTTGAGAAGGAACTGCCTGAGGATGAGAATCTTCGCGGCGAGGTTGAAGCCCAGCGAACCATTGCCGAAGCGGTTCGGACAGCCCATTTGAAGAATATGCTCGCGGACGTTGAGGCAGACCTTAAACGTAAGCGCATCCTGCGCAGGGTGATAATATGGACATCCTCCGCAGCCGCATCCATAGTCATCGTCCTTTCCGGCTATTCCATCCGGCAGTCCAATGTCATCAAAACCATTGGTGGAGAATGCTTCTCCGAGCTGACGCCTCCGGTTTCCCGTGACGGCAACTCGCTTGACAGTCTTCTCACACTGGCATATTCACAAATCGCCGTCAATGAATATCCCACCGCCGCATCCGCTCTTGCCGAGGCCCGCCTCAGGATCGATGATGGCCTAAGGGCTCCGGCTGCCGATGAGGAATCCCGTTACCGCCACGCCATTCTTCGGCGGCACCTCTACGAAGTCGATTGGCTTGAGGCCATCACCTTGATGAAGCAAGGCCGGGACAGAAAGGCACGCCGTCTGCTTGAATCCATTGCCACCTCGCCAAGTCCATACTCGGAGAAGGCACGTGAAATACTGTTTCTTGTTTTTGGGGCAAAAGGCTTATCTTTGCCCCGGAAATGAGACAGTTTGTGATACGCCCGCTCAATGCGGCCGGATATGTGACGGCAAGGCCGATGCCGAGGATGGTCAGGGAAGACTGGTCATTTATCTACCTTATTTCCGGGGAGATTCTCATGGAAGTTGGTGGCTGTCCATACCTGCTTCATGGCCAGGACTGTGCCCTGATTCCGCCCGAAGAGGAATATTCGGTGAAGCATTTCAAGGATTCGGTCGGGTACATGGGGGCGTTCTCTCAGACTCTGCTGCGCAATTCCGGCCACAGGATCCTAAGACTTGAGGCCCCTAGCGTGATGACGGTTCCGATGGAGGACAAGGTCTTCTTTGACGAACTGATGATCCGTCTGACCCGATTCGCTGAAGATCTTCCGAATGTCCAAGGTCTTCTTGAAGTCCTTCTGTGCCAATTCGACAACGCGGTCCCTCATAACACATCCTCCGCTTCATCCCGGCTCAGCACGGCCTATCTCAGCAAGGTTTTCGACCCTTCACACCCTTTCGGGAAAGTCTCTGAATATGCCGCTGAGCTCAGCGTGACTCCAAGTCATCTGAACCGCGCCGTGAAGTCAGAGACCGGCAGAAGCGCGGGGGAGTGGGTGGAGAACGCAAGGCTGTCCCTGGCCAGAACCCTCCTGCACGATCACTCCATCCCGATCAGCGAGATCTCCTACAAGCTTGGCTTTGAGGACCCTGCATACTTCTCCCGTTTCTTCCGGAAACTGATCGGAATGTCTCCGACCGACTTCAGAAGCATGTAATGGTGGTCGAAATATTTCCTACTGACGTTAGAAACATTAATAATAAAGGAAAGTTCCGATGCCAGGTGGTCATGGCGGCCATTCGCCCGGATAGGGCGCGCGAAGCGCGTAGACCGCCATGACCACCTGGCATCGGAACATAGACGTAAAGATGCATGGCCTGGTAAATGCTATGTATAAATAGTCCAACCCAAAATCTGATTATCATAAGTCTGCAAGCCGCATCGGGACTATCTTTGCGCCCGAATTTGCCCGATATGTTTGCATCCTTATTGACATCCTTCCTGATAGCCATCACTCCGGTACATGAGGTCAAAGACACGATCTCCGGCTCGGTTGTGACCTCTTCCTTGAAGCGCGAAGACTTCATCTCAGACATCCCCGGAGTCTCAACTTTCATGATGAAAAGAATCGAGGAATGCGGAATAGCATCCCCGAAGAACCTGTCTGCGGTTGTTCCAGGGTTGAATATTCCCGATTACGGAACCTCTATGACTTCAACCATCTACGTCAGAGGCCTCGGATCCCGGATGGACAATCCCGTCATCGGACTCTATGTGGATGACGTGCCGCTTTTGGACAAAAACTGCTACGATTTCTCGTTCGCGGACATTCGCAGCCTCGAATTCCTGCGCGGTCCTCAAGGCACGCTCTACGGCCGCAACTCTATGCTTGGCGTGCTCTCGGTCGAGACATTGTCTCCCGCTGTCTATCAAGGGATAAGGGCAAGCGTTGAATATGGCAGCGCTGCCACAACGTCCGCAAAAGCCTCGTTCTACAAGGGAAGACTCGGGCTCGCGGCGGCATATTCCCACAGCAACGGATTCTATGTCAATGAATATGACGACTCCCATTGCGGTCTTTCTGATGCGGTCTCACTCCGTGCGGTCCACATCGGAAAGGTTGGGCGAGCAACTTATGACAACAGACTGGCCATTTCCTTCACGGACCAGACCGGCTACCCTTACAGGTTGTGGCTTCTTGACGAGAAACGGCTTCTGCCAATTGACTACAATGACAATAGCGGCTACAAAAGGCTGACCGCGATGGATGGCTTTAGACTTAAAGCGGACCTTGGAAGTTGGAAAATAAGTTCGGTGGCAAGCGTCCAGATGCTTTTTGACTCAATGAATATGGATCAGGATTTCACTCCGGAGTCCATATTCACCCTCAATCAGACACAGAGGCAGTTGGCGGCTACTCAGGAACTGATCCTGAAGCCTTCAGCCCATCCTGATTGGTGGGACGGTCAGACAGGTATGTTTATTATGGCTAAGTTCAACAGAATGAGCGCCCCCGTGGATTTTCTCGAAGGCGGGATTAAGTCCTTGATCCTTGACAACGCCAACTCCGGAATCCCTGCGGACTTCGGAAGGCTTGACATCCTTGAGGACAGATTCAGGATCTCAAGCGATTTCGACATTCTGTCAGGCAATCTGGCCGCCTATCACGAGTCCGTTTTCAGCCTTGGCAGGTGGAGACTCACGGCAGGACTCAGGCTTGATTATGAGGGCGGCAGGATGCGCTATGATTCCAATTCCGACATCCATTTCATCCTCGCTCCTGCGATGCCTGACTACATTCCTTTCAGCACTTCCCTCGAAGGAAACGAGTCTGTTGATTGTGTCCAGTTACAGCCCAAGGTCTCAGTGATTTACGATGCCGCTACCGAGCGGATGAAAGTCCAAGGAACCGGGTTGACATTCTCTGTCACCGTGTCGAAGGGCTATCGGGGCGGAGGCTTCAACACACAGATCTTCTCGGATGTCCTTCAGCGGAAAATGATGCTTGGAATGATGGAGTCGCTCGGTGTACACCTTGACGGTCAAGGAGATCTGTCAACTGAAGGACTGACCTACAAGCCGGAGAGTTGCCTGAACTATGAGGTCGGCGGAAAATTCCGGATGAGGTCAGCCGGGCATATTCTTGAATCATCAGTCACCGCTTACCGCATAGATTGCCGGAACCAGCAGATGACCGTGTTCCCCTACGAGAAAGGCACAGGCCGTATGATGGCGAATGCCGGAGAATCCCGGAGCATCGGAACTGAGATCGAGACGTACTGGAGTTGGAAAGGCCTCTCGCTGGCATTCTCCGGAAGTCTGATGGATGCCCGCTTCATTGAATATGACGACGGGCGCAACGACTGGTCCGGCAAACGGATACCCTATTCTCCGAACGGAACTCTTTATTTGAGGGCTGGGTATAAGTTTTCGCTCAAAGGACGCTATCTTCGTTCCGTGTCGTTGAACGCGGACCTGAATCATTGCGGCAGGACGAATTGGAACGAGTCTGGGGACGTTTGGCAGCCGCCATATTCATTGATAGGGGCTGACATCCGCCTTTCGGCTCCGAAGGTGGAGTTCTGGCTCAGAGGGCAGAACCTTTCCGGGTCTGAACATTCAGTGTTTTACTTCAAGTCTGTCGGCAATTCGTTTTTTCAGATGGGGAAACCTCGCAGGCTGACGATTGGGATGTCAATAAATCTTTAATTAGTAGTATTTTATGAAAAGAATCGCAATGCTTATGCTGGCAGCGGCAATGCTGCTGCCCCAGTCCTGTACCAAGGAGAACGGATCGAACGACGAACCTCTTGTCGCCAATGAATATGAATATTCAGGAACCATGACCGTCACTGCCGGAGGATCGGACAATGTCTCGGAGGACGTGGCCGTGGATTGTCTTTTGGACAAAGACACCCGCACCATGAAGATCCTGTTCCACAAAGTCAAGTTCGTGCCGCAGATGCCCATCTCTCTTGACGTGACGGTCCCGGATGTCGGCTATTCCGAGAAAGACAGCGAAGTCACGTTCTCTGGTGACGGAATCGTTCCTCTCTCAGGAGGCACTGTCCCGTTCCCGAAGTACACGGTGACAGCCCTTTCCGGCACCTTGACCGCAAACAGTCTGTCCCTCCGTCTCAATTTCGGTGACTATCCCGTCACCTACACTGGTGTCCCGAAAAAGTAGAATTGAGCGGTTCAGTGGCATAATTAAGGTTTTTCGTCGCCCAAGGGTGTAATGAAACACTCTTGGGTGGCACTATTGTTCGATTTTGCTGCCGAATGGTGCCGTGCGACACTTTATGGCAGCGTTTTAGGCCTTTATTGCTGCCGAATGGTGTCGCACGACACTTTAGGGCAGCGTTTCAAGCCGATTTTGCTCCTGTAGAGTGCCACACGACTACTATTTGGATTTCTGACGAGTAAGGCTTAACTTTGAAGTCTGTTGCGATAAGACAATAATCAAAAATAAAGGAATATGAGATATTCAGGAATTGTAAGACATGTGGTGTCGGTGGCCGCTTTGGCGCTGACGCTTTCGGTCGTGGCGGAGGCCGCAGGTGTGAGAGAGTGGCATAACCCGCTGACAGAAAAGCCTAAAGGTCCTTTCGGGACTTGCTGGACATTTGACAGAAGCAACATTGATTTCGGAACAAACTCGCCGGAAATCACTGTGCGTTACCAGCTTGAGGACAGGAATATACCTAAAGGCGCGACCGGGATGGCTTCGCTGGGAGTTGACCTTTTCGACATTGACAACGACGGGGGATTCCACCTGATGAATGGAACTTCGGATCTGGGAAAGACGATCGGAGACACGTTGACGTTTTCTTTCCGAGTGGATTATGGTAAGTCGGCCAAGAACGGCAACTGGTTCAGACTCTATCTTCCGCTTTACAATAGGGTGAAGTGGCTGGAGATCGGAACTTGCGGTGGAGCGTATTTCCATTTCGAGCCTGTGCCGGTCGAGAAGGCCATCGCCATCTACAATGTTCCTGTGGAGACTGTTGACAGGCCGGCAAAAGCGGTTAGGAACATCATCCAGAGGAAGGCTGATTTCCCCGTTAAGGTTGTCTCCAGGAAAGAAAGCAGGAAACCGGACTATTTCTTCGCTGTGGATGGCGCGAAGGCTGACACTGTCGCCACGCTTGAGGCGATTTACAACGCCCTCGGCACTACAACCGATCTTCCGGACATCCTCAAGCCGCTGAGACAGCGTAGGGACTACACCTTCTACGACTGGAGCGAGAGGCATTCCAGAGTCCTGTACAGGGAAAGACGCTTGGCTCCCAATCCGGAAATCGTGATGATCGGCAACTCCATAACCCATTACTGGTCAGGCGAGCCGAGCCACAAGACCTGGCATGCCGGAGTGGATTCCTGGAACGACATATTCGCTGACCGCAACGTCATCAATTGCGGCTACGGTTGGGACCGCCTCGGGAACATGATGTGGAGGATGATGCACGAGGAACTTGACGGATTCTCCGCCAAGCACATCTTCGTGATGGCCGGCACGAACGACATCTACAGCCGCACCGAGGAAGCCATAGCCGAAGGAATGGTCGGGCTTGTTGAATATATTCGTGTGAAGCAGCCCCGGGCCCGCATCCACGTTGTCCACATCTACCCTCGCCGGAAAGCCATCGACAGGGTAGACAAGGTGAACGCCGCCGCGGACAGGCTTCTAAAGGAGAGCGGCCTCACGAACTACGACATTGTCGATGTGAAGTCCGTCCTCACCAAGGCCGACGGCACATTGGACGAATCCCTCTTCAGGGACGGACTCCATCCGAATGAAGAGGGATACCGCAGGATCGCTGAGGTCTATCGCAAGTATATTCAGGATTAATTATTCCCGTACAACTCCTTGCGGTTCGCGGAACCGTGAGGTTTAGGTGCTTCGGGGTCGTCGATTGTGGAATCCACAATTCTGGCCACCTTTCTTGTCACATTGGTCTCAAGGAAACGGATCTGGTCAGGGAATGTCTCGACCATCGAGCCGGCGATCTCGTGCTTATGGTCCTTGAATCGGAAAGCGTTGTAGACATATCCGTTCTTCCTGAACACTTTCACAAGGTAGTCCGTGCCGGCGAACATCCAGTTGAACACCTTGATCTTCCCGTATTCCACCACCTTGTCGGCCGTGCCGTGGAAGAACGCTGTCGGAGCCGGGGTACGGGAATATTTCGGTCTGCCTTCCAGAGAAAGTATCGCTCCGGAGAACGACATGACTCCAGCGAAGCGGAACCCTTCAGGAAGTTTCTCGGTCGCCTTGCCGTTGCACAGCATCCAGTCGCTTTCCAGCACTGTCATCGCGCCGGCGGACGAGCCGCAGATCACCAGATTGTCAGGGTTGACTTTCAGGGTCTCTGCATTGTCGATGATGTACTTGGTGGCGCTGAACAGATCCTCGCATGCGATAGTGACCGCATGGTAGAACTGCTTTACCGAACCGAGACCACCCTTTGTCTTCACTCCTTTCATCCCGAGCCTGTAGTCGATTGTGAGGACGGTATAGCCTGCGTCGTTAAGCATCTTGAACCAAGGAAGATAGCAGGACTCGCTACGTTCCCCGGCGATGAATCCTCCTCCGAAGACAAAGACGATGGCTGGCTTTTCCACTCCGTTCAGGGACGTTTCGCTTCCCGGTGCGGCAAGATATTCATCAAGGAATAGATTCCCGTCCTCCCTTGTGGCGAACTGGTAGGTGCCGGACGGTAAGTATTTTTCCTGGGCGCTCACGCCTGTCAGGAATCCGGTGATGACGGCTGCGATAACAGCCAGTTTTTTGAGTAAAGTGTTCATATTCATTAAGATTTTTGTTCGTCATCTGTGGCCGCGATGAGCCTGCGGATTGGTTTGAAATCAGAGAAGAACCGTGCGGCGATGACCCTGATCACGGTGTAGGCCGGGATGGCGACGAGCATCCCCACGATTCCGCCGAGATGTCCGGCCATCAGCAGCACTATGAAGATCTCCAACGGGCTGGACTTGATGCTGGTCGAGTAGATCAGAGGCTGGAACAGGAAATTGTCCACCAGTTGGGTGCAGATGAAGACCGCCAGCAGTGTGATGATGACCACCATGAAGTCCGGGTAGACTCCCGCCGCGGCGGCGCTGCTGTACTTGAGCACGATCCCGAGGACGGTCCCGATCGCCCCGCCGATCCAAGGACCGACGTAAGGTATCACGTTCAGAAGTCCGGTCATGAAGGCGATTCCGATTGCCGGGTAGAATCCGATCCGTGCTATCAGCCAGAGCCCCAAGAAGTTGAGCAGAGCCACACCGAGAACTTCGGTCATAAGCCCGACGAAATAACGGCTGAGTAGATGCTCGATGTCACCGATGGCGCTGATGGCTGTTTTTTCGGCCTTGTCAGGAACGATAGCTCCGACAACCCTGCGGAAAAGCGTCTCGTCCTTCACGAAGAAGAATCCGATGAACATCACCGAGAACAGTCCTATGCCGAATGTGCCCAACGCTGACGCCACGGAACCGACCACGGAGGTGACCGACGAGATGTCAAAAGCGTTCTTGATCCATTCCAGCACAGCATCCTGGACCTTAAAGTCCCTCCCGAGAGCCGGAAGCCTGTCGATCAGCCAGACGTTCATCTTGTCGAACCATACGGTGATCTCAGATGCCTTGAAGGATGTTGACTGTAGATTGCCGCTGATGTTAGTGATTATGCTTGAGAAGACAGGTATGATCTGAGTGACAATCCCAAGGAATATGACCAGAATCAGCAGCAGCGATACAATTGCCGACAGCCAGTCCGGTGCGCTTCTGCCCTTTATCCTGATGTGCTTCAACCCTTTCATGATCGGTCTTCCCAAAAGGGAAACCACCGCTGCCAGTATCACATAGACCAGCACGCTCCTGAAATACCAGCAGAACGCGACAGTCACCGCCGCCGCGGCCGTCCAGATTATGTAACGGGCAAGCCTGTCCGTGCTTCGTTCGTCGTTCATTCCTTGTTGTTTTTCTTATGTTTACAAAAGTAGCAAAATTTCCGTAATAGTAATGTCGAAGCGACTTTGCCTTCAGGCAGCCGAAGGCAGCCAATCCCGACTTGCAGAAGCGGAGAAAATTCTTTAATATTGTAAATTTTACTTTGGATAACGAACATGGAGATAAGAATATCCGACGAACTGAACGACATAATCCGCTACTCCAGGGATGAGGCGATGCGGACCGGCAGCTATGGCATAGGTCCGGACCATTTGTTTCTGGGACTTCTGCGTCATGGTGAGAACGCTGCTTTCAAGGCTATTGTAGGGCTAGGAATTGATGAGGACAACTTCAAGAAGTTCATCGACAGCCACATATTCACTAATGAGCCGATCCCGTACTCGGAGTCGGACAAGATATCGTTCACCCGTTACGCCCAGAACGTATTGAGCATCACAGTGCTGGAGGCGTCAAAGCAAGGTGTTGACGAGGCGGACTCCCTGCATCTTCTTCTGGCTCTCTGCCGCACGACAGAGAATTACGGTCAGGCCTATCTTAGGCAGCACGGGGTGGATTATGGGCGCCTGCTGTCGTATATGCGTGACGAAGGGATGCTGAATAAAAACACCGGAATGGAGGAAGAAGCCAAAGGTGAAGACGGGCGGCAGGAGGTCGCTCAGGAATCCAATCCGGAAAAGAGTGTGATCGAGGACTTCGGCTTCGACCTCACTAAAGCCGCGGCGGAAGGTAAACTGGATCCCGTTGTCGGCAGGGAGACCGAGATCGCCCGTGTCATCGAGATTCTGGGAAGGCGCAAGAAAAACAACCCGATGCTGATCGGTGAGCCAGGGGTGGGGAAGTCAGCGATAGTCGAGGGAATAGCCTTGCGGATCGCCGGCGGAAGCATATCCCCGGCCTTGGCCAAGAAACGATTGATTTCCTTGGATATAGCCTCAGTAGTGGCCGGGACGAAATACCGTGGGGACTTTGAGAAACGCCTGAAGTCCATCATAAAGGAAGCAAGTTCCAATCCCGACATCATCCTGTTCATCGATGAGTTTCACACGATTGTCGGCGCAGGTGGCGCGCAGGGGAGTCTTGATGCGGCCAATATCCTTAAACCGGCCTTGGCCCGAGGCGAACTCCAGTGCATCGGGGCGACAACAATGGACGAGTTCGCCAAGATCGTGGAGAAGGACGGTGCCCTTGACCGGAGATTTCAGAAGATTGTCGTGGAGCCGACGGACATTCGGCAGTCCATCACGATTTTGGAGAACCTCAAGCCGAATTACGAGAACTTCCACAATGTTACCTACAGCGATGACGCCATTGAGGCCTGCGTCCGTCTGACTGATCGCTATATTTCCGACAAGTCTTTGCCGGACAAGGCGATAGACGCTATGGACGAGGCTGGGTCGATGATCCGCCTGAACCTGTCGAAGAAAAGAAGGTCAGGCAGCGTCGTCGATGCCGAGGACATCGCCACGGTGGTCTCCAAGATGACCGGAATCCCGGTCAACAAGGTGGCCGAATCCGAAGGCAACCGGATAATGAGGATGAAGGGCCGGCTACAAAGCCGCATAATAGGTCAGGACGAGGCCATCGAGAAAGTCGTGCGGGCCATCCAGAGAAACCGCGCAGGGCTCAAGGACCCGAACCGTCCGATCGGCACATTCCTTTTCTTTGGTCCGACTGGAGTCGGCAAGACCCAACTGGCGAAATGTCTTGCTGAATATCTTTTTGATTCCGAGGAGAATATGGTCCGCATCGACATGAGTGAATATATGGAGAAATTCACCGTGTCTCGTCTTGTCGGAGCGCCTCCCGGCTATGTCGGCTACGAGGAGGGCGGCCAGCTCAGCGAGAGGGTGCGCAGGAAGCCTTATTGTGTCGTGCTGCTGGACGAGATAGAAAAAGCCCATCCTGACATATTCAACATCCTGCTTCAGGTGCTTGACGAAGGCCGCCTTACGGATAGCAACGGGCGAGTGGTTAGCTTCCGGAACACCATAGTCATCATGACCTCCAATGTGGGCAGCCGCGAGCTTGATGAGTATGGCAGCGGGGTTGGATTCTCCACATCCGGAAAGAATGTTCAGAAGAACCGTCAGAGTGTTTTGGAGAAAGCCATAAGGAAGTCCTTTCCGCCGGAGTTCATCAACAGGGTGGACGAAAGAATATTCTTCAGCGCCTTGACCAAGGAGGACATTGAAAGGATCATCGACATTGAGTTGAAGGATCTTCGGGGCAGAGCCGAGGAGGCTGGCTACAAATTGATTGTCACCACTTCAGCCAAACGATTCATCGCTGAAGCCGGCTTTGATCCTGCATTCGGTGCGAGGCCTTTGAAGAGGGCGGTGATGAAATATGTTGAGGATCCTGTTTCAGAGTTCATCATCTCCGACCGGATTCTTCAAGGCAGGAGGAAGAAAGGCTCGTCAGGGCTCAGAACTCTCAGGGTCGGGCTTACCGCCGACAAGGAGAACACCCTCGTGTCCTTGAAGGAAACAGAGATCGAATTGGCTCTCAAGTGATTACGCGTTCTTGACGGCTCCCTCGAACTCCAGCCCCATATCGCCCATTATCTCCATAAGGGCAGTGAACGATGATTCTGATGAGATCATTGAGGCGAGCTTTTCGAGATTATATTCAGTGTTTCTCATGACTTTGTGTTTTTTGTTTCTGATGCAAAGGTAGGATGTGCTTGTGCCAAAGTGCGGCACAAGCACCGAAATATTTTTTGCCGGGAACTGTGGCTCGAACCACTGTTGTCTCTCTCGGTTTTTTTTACTAATTTTGCGTGTTTAACTATAATGTATTCAACATCGGAATATGGATATTGAGGAAAAGAAAGAGGAAGGCCAGACCGGCATCATCGAACCGGTTGAGATTGACCACGAGATGCGCACCGCGTACATCGACTATTCGATGTCCGTTATCGTCTCGCGTGCGTTGCCTGATGTCAGGGATGGCCTGAAGCCTGTGCAGAGGAGGGTCCTGTTTGGAATGGACGGGCTCGGCCTGTCATATTCGGGACCGACACGTAAGTGCGCCAAGATTGTCGGTGAGGTGCTCGGTAAGTACCACCCGCACGGCGACTCCAGTGTGTATGACGCTCTCGCCAGGCTCGCGCAGCCTTGGAACCAGCGTTACCCTATGATCTTCGGTCAGGGCAATTTCGGATCTATGGACGGTGACCCTGTGGCCGCCATGAGGTACACCGAGGCGAAGCTTCAGAAGATGACAGATGATGTTCTTGCAGACATCGACAAGAACACTGTGGATATGACACTTAACTTCGACGACACCGAGGAGGAGCCTACGGTTCTGCCTACAAAGGCTCCGCTGCTTCTGCTGAACGGATCGTCAGGTATCGCCGTCGGTATGGCCACGAACATGGCTCCGCACAATCTGGGTGAGTGCTGCGACGCGATCTGCGCCTACATCGACAATCCGGACATCGACA
>DJRG01000049.1:0-1117 GCA_002438845.1 Bacteroidales bacterium UBA6366 | reverse complement strand
CTGATGCAGCACATCAAGGGACCTGACTTCCCGACGGGTGGCATTATCATGGGAGTGGGCGGCATCAAGGACGCCTACGAGACCGGCCGTGGAAAAGTTGTGGTCCGCGCGAAGACCGAGATAGAGGTCGCCGACAACGGCCGTGAGACCATCGTCGTGACCGAGATCCCTTACATGGTCAACAAGAAGGAGATGATCGAGAAGATCGGCCAGCTGGTCGAGGACAAGAAGATCGAGGGCATCACCTACATCAACGACGAGACCTCCCGCGAGGGTGTCCGTGTCGTGATCAGGGTAAAGCAGGGCTGCAACTCCAACGTCGTGCTCAATACCTTATTCAAGTACACCCAGCTTCAGTCCAGCTTCGCGTTCAATAATGTCGCCCTTGTCAAGGGACGTCCAAGGACTCTGTCCCTCAAGGACATGATCGCCAACTTCGTGGAGTTCCGCCACGAAGTCATCATCCGCAGGACCAAGTTTGAGCTGGAGAAGGCCCAGAAGAGGGCACACATCCTTGAAGGTCTGCTGAAAGCCATCGATGTCATCGACGAGATCATCCACATCATCAGGCATTCCGCCAACGTTGACGAGGCCAAGTCCGAGTTGATCTCCCGCTTCGAGTTCACGGACGCACAGGCGACAGCCATCGTGGAGATGAGGCTCCGTCAGTTGACAGGTCTGGAGAGAGAGAAACTTCAGGCTGAATATGACGAGCTTGAGAAGTTCATCGCCCGCTGCAACGAGATTCTCGGCAGTGTGGAGGAGCAGATGAAGGTCATCAAGGCCGAGACGATCGAACTCAAGAACAAATACGCCGACCCGAGAAGGACAGAGATCCGTCCTTCAGCGGGAGAGTTCAACCCGGAGGACTTCTACGCCGACGAGGACATGGTCATCACGATCTCCCATCTGGGCTACATCAAGAGGACTCCTCTGACCGAGTACCGCACACAGGCGCGCGGCGGGGTAGGAATGAAGGGAAGCGCGACGAGGGACGAGGACTTCATCGACCACATCTACATCGCGAACATGCACTCCACGATGCTCCTCTTCACCCAGACAGGACGCTGCTTCTGGCTCAAGGTCTATGAGATACCGGAAGGCTCAAGGGCATCCA
>DJRG01000053.1:26215-41731 GCA_002438845.1 Bacteroidales bacterium UBA6366 | reverse complement strand
GCCATTGATTCAATACTTATTATTAAGTAATGAAGTTACTAAAAATCAATGACATATGCAATAGTTTCGGGAATTTTGCGCGACTTTTTTACATATTGCAACACTAATTTCCGCTGGCGGTTATTATAAGGGTCGAAGATGTCATCACCGCATTACCGTACCCAAAAGGCAGGTGGTATTTTGATGCGGTTGCCCTGACTGGACATCAGCATTTCATTGCTTTTGTCGTAAATCACCATTCGTCTCTTACACTTGGTCGAAGTCACATTCTTCTCTATAATAAGATTGCCATTCTTCAACAAGGAACAAGTGAACTGCGTGTAGTTTTTAAGATGCCCCCTAATATATTTGGTCATAGCATTGATATCTGAAACCTCAACATCATTCGTGACATCACAAGAGAGCACCATAGCGGATTCCAAACAAGACATATCGAACTCACAAAATTCAAGTTGGGCAATATGCTCAAAGCATTCCATTATGGTGACTGAGGATATTAATTGAGGATAGTCCTTTCCCAATACTTTGCCCGAAAATTCTATTATCGCTTCATTCTTGAGATAATCCAATTTAAGACCCAGTTGAAATGGCGAACTTTGATGATACCTCAATTCACATAATTTTCCATTTTCGACTATATGCTGAAATATTTCCTCATTTTTAACTATTACACTATCCACATCAACCCTTAATTTTAGTCTATCAAACTTTACCACTTCCCATTTTTCCAATATTACGCTTTATTTTTCCATTCTTCTTCCTCTTGACAATAACCATATGCCCATCGTATCACTCGAAACCGGACGATGAGGAACACTTCGCCAATACCTTTTCATAGCCTGACTTATGTGTAGCTTATGGCTATCTGTTTTAGGTTTATTTGAAGATGATTGGCTGATTTTCTGCTTTGTCTCATCACTAAGTTCTCTGAACTCTCATTTGTACTTTATCATAATTTCATTCAGGCGTTAGAGTGCCTGCTCCAAATAATAAATAGGCAAGCATAGTAGAAATGTAAAGAATAGTAGAACGATATTTTGCAGGTCACATAGCAAAAATCATCACAAGCAACTGAATGCAGCCTACTGGACTTATCCGTTTGGCTGGATAACAAGGAGGATTACAGGGCAATAAAAAAACCGAGGGGTGAAGCAGAGAGCCTTACGTCTCAGAGTGGCGGCCAGACACAGACATTGCCCTAATAACGTCTGTAATAGCTGCGAACTCTCTCAACCTTGCCGAAACGCACTCGCCTGTAGGCTCGTACCCGGACAAGTCTGATAACCTCCACCTCAATGGCGACTATCACAAGATGTTGGCTTGTTCTCATGTTATATGTAAATTAATCGGGAAAATGAGAGAACAACCGTCCTTGTTGTAGTACCCCTCGGTATGAGCTAAAAATAAAAAAGCAAGCATCCCTTTTAGGGGAAAGATGCTTGCTTTTACTTGTTATCTCCCGAATGCATATAACAATGCAAAGATAAAAAATATTTTCATTTTGACAAAGCTTTTCTTCAATGCTTCAATGCGCTCTATAAACCCTCTTCCTCCAACCACTCCACAAACTCCAGCACCCTCTTGAAATCCTCGGCAAAGGTTCGATAATCTTCCACAATTCCGCACAAGAACTCCCCCTCGGTATGGGACAATAATAAAAAAGCAAGCATCCCTTTTAGGGAAAAGATGCTTGCTTTTACTTTGTTTCCTAACTCGTATGAGAACAATGCAAAGATAACCATCCTTTTCAGATTATCAAGCAGTATCGCGGAACAAGCCCAAAAACATCTCACGAATGTCACGCAGGCAATATGGGAGTTGTTGCATGTCTACGTTTTTTTCAGTAAATTGCCACAGGTTAACACCCAAGCAAGGAAGATACTGGCTAATTAATTGACAAAACAAACGTTACAAGGCATATAATTATTCGTCCCCTTAACTTCGTTCCACAAATATATTTTAACAGATATTCTTAGGCTCATGCAAAAACAAAAGAACATTAAGGTGCAGATGTTACGGGGAATCGCCATTGTTGCCGTCATCCTGATCCATACTCTTCCAGCTAAAGGAGACTGGCAAATTCTCTGCCGTCCACCAATCAATTTCGCCGTGGCTTTATTCATATTTCTTTCTGGATATTTGACGAAATTCGATAATAATGATTGGGGGCTTTTTTGTAGGAAAAGGATCACCAGAGTCATCATTCCCTACATAATTTGGACCGTCATATACACTCTTCCACTCACAGATCCCAAACGCCTGCTATCCTTCCTTGTCTCCACAAAGGCTGCCTCCCAGTTATACTACATCTTTGTCTATATCCAATTTGTTCTTCTGACGCCATTGCTTGGCAAGCTCGCGAAGTCCAGATACAGATGGGCAGGATGGCTGATAGCACCCATTGCTACCATCTCATACAAATACACGGCCATCATCTTAAACATCACCCCTCCTTCATACATATCCACCCTATGGGGAACATCGTGCTTAGGATGGTTCACCTATTACTATTTAGGGCTGCTACTCGGCAACGGAACACTTCATGTCACATCCAATTGGAAACGGATAACCACTCTGTATGCATTGTCGATTATTCTACAGATGGCTGAAGGTTATGTGTGGTATCACGTGTTCGGCGAGAAGAATTGTGGTACGCAAGTGAAACTCTCCTGCATCATAACCAGCACAATTTTCCTGCTCATGTCATATTTCTACATATCAGACGACAAGATTCAACTCAAAAGCAAGGCGTTGCTGACATTAGGCGAGTACTCTTTCGGAATATACCTCTCGCATATTCTTGTCATAAGGTTATTATATCATTTCGCATCCTGGTACCCAAAGCTACCATTCCTTATCAACTCATCAGTCATCATTTTAGCAAGTCTGGCCTTTGTGTATTCGGGCAGATTGATTTGCGGGAAAACCGTCAGCAGATGGATAGGTTTCAAATAGCCCGAAAAACGGCATGGGCGACCATCATGGCCTGAAGTGGATAATTTTCCTTTTCATTTGCCACAGCGGAATAGATTTCGTACCTTTGTTATCCGTTATGAAGTACGGATTCGACAACGAAAAGTATCTGCGGATACAATCAGAACACATCAAGGAACGCATAGCCCAGTTCGGCGACAAGCTCTATCTTGAGCTTGGGGGCAAATTGTTTGACGACTATCACGCGAGCAGGGTTCTGCCCGGATTCCAGCCGGACAGCAAACTGCGTATGCTCCAGCAGCTTAGCGACTGCGCGGAGATCGTCATCGTCATCAGCGCCAACGACATAGAGAAGAACAAGATGCGCGCCGACTACGGCATCACCTACGACATGGACGTGCTGCGTCTGCGCACGGAATTCCAGAACAGGGGCTTTCTCGTGAGCAGTGTGGTGATCACCCATTTCAACGGCCAGTCAAGCGCCAAGGCGTACAAGGCCAAGCTCAAAAAGATGGGCATCAAGGCTTACTACCACTACACGATCGAGGGCTATCCGAACAATGTGGCGCTGATCGATTCCGAGGAAGGGTACGGCAAGAACGACTACGTCCAGACAACCCGCCCGCTCGTCATCGTGACGGCTCCGGGGCCGGGCAGCGGAAAGATGGCCGTCTGCCTGAGCCAGCTCTATCACGAGCACAAGAAAGGAATCGCGGCCGGCTACGCCAAGTTCGAGACTTTCCCGGTCTGGAACCTGCCTCTGAAGCACCCGGTCAACATCGCCTACGAAGCCGCCACGGCGGATCTGAACGATGTGAATATGATCGATCCGTTCCATCTGGAGGCCTACGGCAAGACGGCGATCAACTACAACAGGGACATCGAGATATTCCCGGTGCTGAACGCGCTTTTCGAAGGAATCTACGGCGAGAACCCGTACAAGTCGCCTACCGACATGGGTGTGAATATGGTGGGGTACTGCATCAGCGATGACGATGTCTGCTGCAAAGCCGCCAACGACGAGATCATACGCAGGTACTACTCCGCCCTCGACCAAATGGCTGACGGAGAGGACAATGAGAGCGAGGTCGGAAAAATCGCCCTTCTGCTCAAGCAGGCACGCATAACCACTGAATATCGCCGTGTCACCGTCGCTGCGAAGCAACGTGAGGCCACAGCCGGCAATCCATCCGCAGCGATCGAGCTGTCTGACGGCACGATCATAAGCGCCGAGACATCCGATCTTCTCGGCCCATGCGCAGCCCTTCTTCTGAAGGCGACAAAGCATCTGGCCGGAATCGAAAACGATGTCAAATTGATTCCCGGAAGGCTGATCGAGCCAATCCAGAAGACAAAAGTGACCTATCTCCACGGCAACAATCCACGCCTGCACACGGACGAGGTGCTGATCGCTCTCTCCGTCCTGAGCCCCGATGACGAGAACTGCCGGAAGGCTCTGGACACGCTGCCGCTTCTGAAAGGCTGCCAGGTTCACTCAACGGTTCTGTTGAGCGACATCGACAAGAAAGTCTTCAAGAAACTCGGTGTAGATCTCACCTGCGAGCCGGTGCACGAACAGCACTGAGCCGGTCGGTCGCTTCGACAGACTCAGCGGCCATAATGCCACAGTCGCCGAGCCTGACGAAGCGACGAAGCAATCCACATTGACAGCGTATTTGATATTCTGACAATAATGATTATCTTTAGGCCTTGAAAGCCAGAAGACTATTCTGACTATAGAACCAACATTTATATTGTCATATTCAAAGATGAATTATTGTCCTCATTGCGGAGCGCCGGTGCAGCCGGACTCTTCATTTTGCCCAAATTGCGGGAAGCCTCTCCAACCACAGCCGGAAAACAGTCAGGCTTACAACGACTACCAAACAGTCAAGGAGAAGGAGGACCGTTGGCTGATCACGCTCGTCCTCTGCATTGTTCTCGGAAGTTTTGGCGTTCACAGATTCTACACTGGCAACACGATAACCGGCATCATCATGCTCCTGACCCTCGGAGGCTGCGGGATCTGGACTCTGATCGACATTATCATGATTGCCTGCAACACCTACGTTGACGGCAACGGCCAACATCTGAAGTAAACCATTTGTATACTCACAAACAATGATTCTGGGCGTGATCGGACCTTGGCAGGTCATAATCATCCTTTCAGTCATCGCTGTCATCGTTATAATCGGCCGGCTGTCCGGAAGGCCGAAACAAGTATCACATTACGAAATCAATTACATCTTTATGAAATATTGTCCTAAATGCGGAAGTCCTGTTTCAGACGAAGCATCTTTCTGCCCGAAATGCGGAACAAACATCCCTAATGCAGCCACCCAGACTCCCTTGGCTCAGAATTACCAACAGACAATGCCGCCTTGCCCTCCGACCTATCTGGCTCTGTCCATCATCGTGACCGTGCTCTGCTGCCTTCCTTTCGGAATCGTCGGCATCATCAAATCCAGCAATGTCTCCAAGGAATATGCCGTCGGAAACTACGCCGCCGCACAGGAGGCCAGCAGGCAGGCGAGGACGTGGAGCATCGTCGGAATATGCTGCGGCCTGTTCTGGGTGATCATCTACATCATCCTGATGGTCTGCGGAGTAATGGCCGGACTCGCTGACATTTAGAAACTGTTTTGAATTGTTAGCTTGAAGATTTTCACCTCAAAGAACATTTCAAACAAATCAAGACAGTTTCTTGGGATCCGCTTTGACCCTTAGGGCGGATTCCTGATGCGAGCGCCTCTTGGATTCTGTCGCTGTTTATTGATCCATGTTTCAACAAACAGCAATATTAGTGTCTAATCACCTTGATTCATCTCATCAGGCAGATGAACAAAGATTCATGTAAGAAACCAATCCTTTACACTCTGCTTGCGGCAGCGTGTGTGGGATTGGTACTTGTGTATTCACGTTTCAGCCCCGAAAGCAACGCTTGGTTTCCGAAATGCATATTCCTTCAGCTCACAGGCCTTAAGTGTCCGGGCTGCGGCAGTCAGCGGGTAGTACACAACCTGCTGAACTTAAATATTCATAAAGCATTCGAAGCCAACGCCTTCCTTGTGCTGTCCCTCCCCTACATCATCGTCCTCCTGGTCTCCATTCCACTAAAGTTCAGATTTCCAAAGCTCTACAACGCCCTCAACAGCGTCCCCGTCATCATCTCAATCGGCTTCCTCGTCATCGCCTGGTGGATCATCCGCAACATCTTCGGATGGTGACAATCCCGTTTCCGACCATGCTGCGCATTACGCCTCCACAGTCTCTGTACCCACCGGCAAAAAATTCACACCCTCTCAAGCAACATTTTCAGCCATTATCATCGCCCACGGATTCCATTCCCACAAAGGTGTGTCATCAACTTCTGCCTAACCTTTTCATATCTCCTCACACCTGAAAACTCATTTAATTGGTAAACAGCCACTTGCCTCTCCAGGTGTGAATGTTTTAGCACACTTGGAAGTCCGTGACCATATTGCAGCGCGTTCCGCGGGCTTTGCCCTCCCCCAAGTGTGAGATATTCCGCACACATAGAAACTCATTTAATTGGCAAGCAGCCACTTGCAACCCCAGGCGTGAATGTTTTAGCACACGTGGAAATCCACGACTTTATTGCAGCGCATCTACTATGGCCTGGAAATGATTGTGCTGAAGGGGAATCAGATCTATCTGGCCGTTTACTTCAAGGCCTGACGACTTCTGAATATATTTCCGAATATTCAGGAAAATTCCTAAATTCGTGAGTCATTGGTATTGGTGGGAATAATGATGCCGACCAACAATGATGAGGCGATTTATTAAAAATCACAAATGTAATTGGCTCGAATGAAAAAGATATTTCTGATCGCATTGGCTGCGGCGATGCTGCCGGGACTGATGAACGGAATCAACGCTGACTCGTTTTTCGACGGAAAGCTTTTGGACAAGACCTTGAGGATCGACTATATATTCAGTGGATCGGACAAGGATTGTGACATCGCTGTCGCTGAGTTGCTTAGCCTCGACGGATGGTACGGAAGACGCACGAATCTGAAGGAGGTGCCGCTGCGAGGCAACGGGCAGCTCACGATGACGGACAAGGCCACGGGAGACACGCTCTACAGGATGTCGTTCTGTACGCTGTTCCAGGAATGGCAGGCGACAGAGGAGGCGACAAGAGTCCGCAGGAGTTTCGAGAACGTGTTCCTTGTGCCAATGCCGGCAGCTCCGGTGGAGATCACCGTGCAACTCTATGATTTCCACGAGAATGTGGCGGCAAGTCTCAGGCATTCTGTTGATCCTAAAGACATTCTGATCAGACCCGTGGACGGAAAACCGCAAACGAGAACGCTGTTGGACAGCGGTGACTCCAAGGAGAAAATCGACATCGCAATTCTCGCCGAAGGCTACACCGAGGGCGAGATAGACATATTCTTCAAGGATGCCGAAAGCACCGTGGAGAATCTTCTGAGGCACGAGCCGTTCAAATCAATGAGCGACAGGTTCAACATCGTCGCTGTGGCCTCACCGTCGCAGGACAGCGGAGTAAGTGTGCCGCGCGAGAGCCTTTGGAAAAAGACGGCCGTGGACTCGCACTTCGACACGTTCTATTCCGACCGCTACCTCACGACCCTACACCTGTTCAAGATGCACGACGCACTCGCCGGAATCCCTTACGAACACATCATAATCCTCGCCAACACCGACACTTACGGTGGCGGCGGCATCTACAATTCCTACACCCTCACGACCGCCCACCACAAACTCTTCGGCCCGGTGGTGGTCCACGAGTTCGGCCACAGCTTCGGCGGTCTGACAGATGAATATGCCTACGACGACCAGTACGTTGAATATTACTACCCGGACATCGAGCCTTGGGAGCAGAACATCACCACAAAGGCCAACTTCGAGAGCAAGTGGAAGGATCTTTACGACCAAGGAGTCGTAGGGCTTGTCGAAGGCGGAGGCTACCAGACAAAAGGTGTCTGGAGACCTTGCGAGGATTGCCGGATGAGAACCAACACCGCCAAAGCTTTCTGCCCGGTCTGCCAAAGAGCCCTCGAACGCATCATCCGATTCTACACGGAGGAGTGACTTTTCCGGTCACTTCGGCTAGCTCAGTGACCGGAGAAACATAGCAACCTCGCTTCTGTTCAGGCTGGCCTGACATTTTCAAGAATTTCAGTAAAGAGGTTTCCGACGGGCTTGACTAGAACCTGAAGGTCACGCCGATGCCGCCGACGATGCTGGTGCGGTAGAAATCGTCCTGGCCGGGGATCTGGAGATTCTTGATGTCGAGTTTCTCGGCAAGGCCAGGAACTGAAGGGGCAAGCTGGCCGAGGACAGGGGCAAGTTTTGAGGCGATCAACGCGCCGTTTCCGCCGTAGTCGGCCTGCTCCTTGGTGAAGTGCATGAAGAAAGTCTTGTATATTCCTAAATCAATGGCGATTTTCGGGGTGGCGTTGATTCTGGCGCCGAGACCGCCGGAGATCGAGCTGGTGGTGTAGCTCAGGTCTGAGATGTACTTCGCGTCGTTGCCGAAACCGAAGGTGCTGCTGTTTGCGCCTATGCTGAGGGTCACCACCTTGCTCAAATCATACTCAAGGCCACCGAGGATCTCGAAAGAGTTGTGTTTAAGATAATTCTGCTTGTCGTTCAGATCCGTCTCGCTGTTGTACTGCTTTGACTGCTTGTCGAAATAGTAGTTGGCACCGAGAGAGATGCGGAAGTTCGGCTTGATGGAATATTCAGCGCCGAGATTGATGTTGCCCGGGATGTCAGCGGCGACCTCCTTGCCGTCGTCGAACTGGGATATTCCCGTGGTGTTAGCTTTCGTGTCGTTCTTCAGGCGGACCTTCGTGTTGAATTCATAGCGCCCTGAGAAATTGAACTTACCAGTCTTGTAGTCCACCGAAAGGACAGGGGTCCAGGCGATGTCCTTCTGATGCGCGTCAAGATTTTTGTCGCTGACAAGGCCGCCTACCATTCCGACAGCGGCCTCGGTCGGGATAAGACCTCTGGAGATCGCCGAGACAGCAGCTCCGAGCACATTGGCGGCTGGAAGCATCTGGCCAGCGTACTGCAACTGGATATTCCTAAGGCTTCCAACGTAATAATTTGAGATGTAGTTCAGACGCACGCCGGCGGAAACGCTCCAATGTGAGTCTATCTTGTAGCCGATGTTCAGCTGGCCGGCGAAGTTGTACTGTTCCCCGGTAAGGTTGATGTCCGCGTCATAGCCGGTAACCATACGGGTTCCTGCCAGATTGTTGATCAAAGCCGGAATCATCGCGACCGGTGCCTCGAACGAGCCGAGTCCTTGGTCATACTTAGCCTTTCCGCCTCCCGAAACGACTCCGAAATGGAATGATGCGAACAGGTTGTCGTGCTTGAAGGCCAGACTCAAGTGAGGTAACGCAGGGACGAAAGACTTGCCCGTGTACTTCTTGTAGCCTCTCCCCTCATTGTCCACACCGTACTTCAACGGTTCGTATGTGGATGTCGTGTACCTTCTCTGCAAGGCCGACTGGACATCAAACGCAAGATGCCATCCGTTGTCCATGAAGCCGATTCCGGCAGGGTTGAAATATGCCCCCTGAACCCCTATCACAGCGTTCTGGGCAGGATTTCTCAAGAACGCCACATTCTGATTCGTGTTCGTCACATAGCCGCCAGCCTTGGCGGTGAAAGCAGCGGCGCTAATGACCACCAAAAATACAATCATTCTTTTCATTTAGTCGAATTTTATTGTAATTATCGGAACAAATGTAAATCTATTCCCCAAATTAACAAACAAATTCGACCTAAAGGAAATTTATAAATTGATTTATCGACTTATTCGACACTAACACCGTGGCAATGCACCTGTAAAGCTTTCTAGAACTTGAAAGTCACGCCGATGCCACCGACGATGCTGGTGCGGAGAAGTCATTATAGCCGAAGAAGCCAGCGACAATCTGGTTCAAACCGAAATCAATCATGAAAAAATTCAAACCATACAAGCATTGAAAAAAAAATAACTATCTTTAGCGAAAGAATTAAATTCTACCTCTTAATGAGAATCAAGTACATCACACTGACAGCATTCATCATGATGTCAATGGCTGCGACAAATGAGTCAATAGCGGCAGGTACATCTAACCCACCAATCGTTATTCAAAATGCCGGCACATCACCTTATAATTATTCAAGAAATGAAGTCAAAGCGGAAATAAAGATAATGATCGCAGAAATTCTTGATATCGAGGAAGGTTATATTCAAGACGATATGCTTTTAATTAAAGATCTCGGTCTTGATTCATTAGACATGCTGCAATTGATTTGGAATTGCGAAGAGTTCTATGAGATAAGTTTTAATGAGGCAGACGCATTGTACTACTCCAGTCAATATACTGTAGACAGCTTTACAGACATCCTCAATCATTTTTGCCAGAGCGATGGGAATTATAAAGGATAACAATAAGGCTTATATTGCCGCGCTGATTCTGACATTGTTTACATTCCTGCCGGCCGGGAGAGCATATTCACAGAATGGTGTTGAATATGTTGTTTCGGGAGTGGTGAAGGTCGAGGGCAGAGACAGCACCTTGGCGGAGGCGACGATCCAGATCAGAGACGCATTCAGGAAAGAGGTTGCCAGAGTCGTTTCAAGTAATGACGGAACCTTTTCGGCAAAGTTGGCTTCGGGGGAATATTCATTGATGGTTCTTAAAAAGGGGTTCTTCCTCCGTCGGGTCAAGATTGAGGTGACCGGGAAAGATCTGTCGGTCGGAGAGGTCACATTACGGCCTAACGATGAGAAAGAGAGTCAACGCGCGACATCACAAGCGGCAAAAGGTGACGCACCCAGAATCGTCATAGGAGGAAGCAGTGGCAAATCATTGACTGCAAAGAATCCGGAAAGCGGGAAACGACATGTAAAAGGAAGAATTCTTGAGGAGGGACGGAAAAAGGAAACGCCTCTCGCCTTGTGTAAGATCCATGTGACACATGTTACCGGAGAAAAGGCAGCCAGAACGATCACATTGGAAGACGGAATATTCAATTTCGATGTCAATGACGGAGCTTACAAGGTTCTTGTCGAGAACACAGGTCACAAATCCAAAGTTTTGGATCTGAACGTCATCGGAAAGGACGTGGATTTAGGGAATATATATCTGGAAATCGGAGAGGAGATCGCATCAGCAGGGATTGAATCCAAGTCTCTGATAAACCGCAAAGGGACCAGAATCACCTATGACGTGTCAAAAGATCCGGACGCGTCAAAGATCAACATGACCGAGATGATCTCCCGCATTCCTGAGCTGCGGATGGCAGCCTCCAACGGCAAACTTAAATTCGAGAACGAGAACATCTCGAAGATCCTGATCGACAATGCGGAAAGCGGCCTTATCAACGAACGCAGGCAATACCCGATGGAGTTCATCAAGGCCGACCACATGAGACAAGTGGAAGTGGTGCTTCCCGGAGACATCGAGTACAACAACGACAAACCAATCCTACTCATCTCTCTGTCCAAGGCTCTCCCATACGGATTCGCCTCAAACATTGAGATGACCTCAACCACGAAAAACAGGCATAACCCGTCCGCCGACATGGTGATCAACACTCCTCTGATCGGCATCGGGCTCGGCTATGACTACTCATACGACAGAGCCCCGGCGCTCAAGGACGAAAGTGTCAGGGAAATGACCGACCCGGCCGGTCAGATCGGCAGGATAGAAAGCAGCAAATCCCATTGGAACAAATCTCGCACCCACAACATCAAGTCGAACTGCTTCAGAACTTTCGCGAATGAAAGCATCCGGTTCAACGCCTCACTGAACACCTCATACAGCGACGCCAAATCCTTCAGCGAATCCAGAACCACTACTTACGACATGGCTGGCACAATGAAAGACAAAGACCTGACATCCGCTGTCGGCTCATCCAAGTCTCCATTCAGATTTAACGGAGCCTTGCGTCTGACCGGGTATTTCGGAGTCCCGACTGGAATCAGGGACAGAAAAAAGAATCAATGGGGCGTTGAATATGCTTACAAAGATTCATGGATGGAATCAGACGAGACTTATGAGAGATATTCATTGCTTTCATCTTCCGGAATGAAGGAGCATCGGGCGAAAGCATCGCTCGAATTGAGGGACGTGCTGACAAGCCACCTCATCACATCATCGTTCAAGATGGACGGAGGCTACTACAACAGGTTCTATAAAAACAATTCCTCTTCCACAATGAATATCGAGGGTCTGGACTATCACCAGCAAGTCTGCTTTGCCAATGTGACAGCCTTAGGAGATGCCTTCAACAAAAAGCTGGGCTACATGATGTCACTCAACAGCGAGTACCTATCAAACTCCGGTGATTTTCTCAACGGCTCAACCACTTCTCCGCTTGATTACAGCACTTTCAATCTGAACCCCACATTTGGTCTCAATTGGCGTATAAAACGAAGCAGTTTAGGATTAACTTACGCCACCAAGGTGAAAAGGCCTGGCATCAATCAGCTCAATCCCTACGAGGATCGGACCAATCCCTACAACATACGGACAGGTAATCCGAACCTAAAAGGAGAGAGAACTGACATGTACTCTCTTAACTACATGCTGAATCCGACCTTGAAATGGATGCGCGGTTTGTCTGTCTCCACCTCGTACTCAAACACAACTGACATGATCTCCAGGATAGTGACCACGAATGAAAGCGGGGTAGCCACCAGCACTTTCTGCAACATTGGAAGTTCGGAGAGTTTCGGAATAAGGGCCATGAGCAATTTGACACCTTGCAAAAATGTGAACATAAACATCATCGCATCATACCAGAAAACAACCACCACTCTGCCTTCAGGCCGGAAGAACACTTTCAACTCTCCCTCGGTCCTAACTTCTGTCAATTGGAATCCGAAATGGTTTGAACTGCACGGAACCATTCAGATCATACCTTCGCTGGCATCCGTCCAGACCTCCAGACTCATCTTGGAGCCAAGAGGAGAAATCCTTATCTCAAGGTATTTCAAACGTCCACACATAGGAGTCTCAATCTCAGCCTCAGACGTTCTCCACAAAGGAGGATTGAAAAGAAGCATGATCCGTTACGACAACTTTGTGCAGCACAACTACACGGAAAGGCTCGGCAGAAGCTACTCGTTCCGCATGTACTGGAGATTCGGGAAGTTCCGCCAAACACAATCTGTCGATGTCAAGGCATACGACATGCAGTAATCTTTTTGGCGAAAGCCATGGAACACAGAGCAATCTAAAAATCAATGAATATGCTAAAGCGGAGAATCGAAGCGTCAGCGGACGGGCTCCAGATAGCGATGCTGGTCAGCGAGCCTGTGGGCGAACCTAAAGGAATCGTGCAGATTGTGCACGGAATGTGTGAGCACAAGGAGAGATATATTCCTTTCATGGAATATCTTTCCTCCCATGGGTACATCTGCGCCATACACGACCACCGGGGGCATGGCGAGACGGTCCTGAACGAAGGGGATCTCGGTTATATGTACAAAGGAGGCTGGAAGGCTCTTGTGGAGGACATAAGACTCGTGCAGAATGAGATCAAGGCCTCGTACCAGGCGCTGCCGTACACTTTGTTCGGGCACAGTATGGGATCGATGGCAGTGCGTTCGTTCACAAAACGTTACGATGACAGCATCGACACACTATTTGTCTGCGGTTGCCCGAGCTACAATCCAGCCGGAGGAGCGGGACGGTTTCTTGCAAGTCTGATAGGAATGGTCAAAGGGGAACACTACCGCTCCCCTCTCCTTCAAAAGCTGTCATTCGGCTCATTCAACAAGCCGTTCGAGTTCGAGGGTTACCCTACAGCATGGGTCTGCTCGGACAAAGACACCCTGAAAGCTTATCACAACGACCCTTACTGCACTTTCACGTTCACAGTCAACGGTTTCAAGAATCTTTTGGATCTGATGCAGGACTGTTACAGCCCCAAAGGTTGGAATATGTCAAATCCCGAACTACCGGTTCACTTCATCTCCGGAGCCGAGGACCCATGCCGGATTTCCGACAAGGCAATCGGCAAGGCGGCGGATCTGATGAAGCAAGTAGGCTACAGCCACACCGACCTTCATCTCTATCCAGGAATGCGCCACGAAATCCTCAATGAGACAAACAGAATCAAAGTCTGGGAGGATGTCCTCGCCAGACTGGCATAAAAAAGAGTCTATTCAGAGTCCGGGTATTCCTAATAAACCTTGACCTTGAGTTTTGAATATGCCCTCTCAGCCTTCTGAAGCGCCTTCTCAACGGTCCCATCTGTGGCAAGGATGACACCTACCCGGCGATGCCCTCTGATCTCCGGCTTTCCGAAGAACCGAACCTGAACGCCCGGCTCCTCAAGAACCTTGTCAACGTCCTGGAACTCATATTCAGTGGTGTTTCCTTCGACAACGATCGCCTTCGAGGCCGACGGCCCGTAGAAACGGACTTCCGGGATAGGCAGTCCCAGAACAGCGCGTGCGTGAAGGGCGAACTCCGACATATCCTGCGAGATCATCGTCACCATTCCGGTGTCGTGCGGCCTCGGAGACACTTCACTGAATATCACATCCTCTCCCTTGACGAAGAGCTCAACTCCGAATATTCCGTAGCCCCCCAGAGCCGCGGTGATTTTCCCCGCTATCTCCTGAGCCTTCTTCTCAGCTGCAGCGCTCATGCCCTGAGGCTGCCATGACTCACGATAATCCCCATCAACCTGATGATGGCCCACAGGCTTGAGGAAAGTCGTTCCGGCACAATGGCGTACAGTCAGAAGAGTGATCTCATAGTCAAAGTCCACGAAACCCTCAACGATGACCTTTCCACCTCCGGCACGCCCGCCCTCCTGGGAGATCTTCCACGCCTGAGCGACTTGAGACTCGTCCCGCACCACACTCTGGCCATGGCCAGAAGAACTCATCACCGGCTTTACCACACACGGAAAGCCGATCCGAGCCACAGCGGCCTTGAACTCATCCTCCGTCTGGGCGAACTCGTATCTTGAGGTTGGAATGCCAAGCTCCTCGGCAGCCAGACGTCTGATTCCCTCCCTGTTCATTGTCAAGTAAGTGGCATTGGCGGTCGGAATTACCTTATAGCCCTTCTTTTCAAGTTCAACGAGCTTCGGAGTCGCGATAGCCTCGACCTCAGGGATGATCAAGTCAGGTTTTTCTTCCTCAATCATTGAAGCAAGTGCCTCTCCGTCAAGCATCGACAGAACATGAGACGACTGAGCAACCTGCATCGCCGGAGCGTTCGGATATTTATCCACAGCCACAACATGCACACCGTAGCGCTCAAGTTCAATAGCGATTTCTTTTCCAAGTTCTCCAGATCCGCAGAGAACGACCTTTTTCCCGACAGGAGTGAAAGGGTTACCGATGTTTGCCATACCGAATAATTGTGTTTGAATCTTCAAATTTACGAATATTCAGCCACAGGGACAAGGTTTTTAAGATCTGCTGGCATAAGCTATGTATCGTCCGATGACAGTATGGCATTATCGCCACTCGTAATTAAGATTCAGAGAAAAGGCTGCTGATGTTCAAGAACAAAGACATTCCCGAACGTCTCAACCTGATATTTAGAAGCTGTTTTGATT
>DJRG01000053.1:0-26027 GCA_002438845.1 Bacteroidales bacterium UBA6366 | reverse complement strand
CAAACAAATCAAAACAGCTTCCTAACCTCTTCCAGAATCTGAGATGAGGTCGTGCAGATTGCGGTTGAAGTCGGAGCGGGACAGGAGATCCTCAAGGGTGATGTGCATTCTCCAGCGCCAATAGTGACGGGAAATGGCCGGGATGTTGATGCGCTCGTCCTCCGGCTTGCCTTGATAACGGACCTCTCCGTCAATGGACATCCAGTCCTGAAGCGGCAGGACACACAGCATCGAAGGAGAGTTCAAGTGCTGGTTCACAATCCGTTCGCAGATCCACGGCTCGCAGAAGTACGGAGCCTGCCCCTCGCAATGCAGGATCTCATGGTAGAACCTTTCGGACATAGCACGGTCTTCCTCCCACCAACCACGCAAGGTGGAGGTGTCATGGGTTCCGGTAGCGCAGACCGAAAGATAAGGATAGGTCCACGGCTCGTCAAACGTCTTCTCGGGAGACTTCGGCATTCTCTGAATCTCCAGCGACAGGATGTGCAGATCCTTCATCACTTCAGGGACACAGGCCGGAATCATGCCGAGATCCTCTCCACACGCCAGCATTCCGGTGGAATCCAGAAGAGCCGGCAACTTCTTCATGGCGCACTCCTTCCAGAAGCCATTGTGGCGATGGTAGAAGAAATCATTGTAGAGATCGTTGTAGGCGTTCTTGAAGTAATCGTTCAAAGCCTTGAAATCCTCCGTGTTCTGGGCGGCGATACGTGGATGATACCATCCGTCACGATGAGGATCCGGCACAAACAACTGAGAGTTAGGGTCAAATCCTCTGCCTCTCAGTTCGTCGGCCGAGTAAGGAAGCGCAGGATTGAAATGACCCAGCAAGCCCGACTTCACCCCGACCGGTATCTCCCAAATGCGGAAGAATCCAAGAATATGATCGATCCTGAACGTGTCGAAATATTCACTCATCTTCTTCAGACGAGCCTTCCACCAAGCGTAGCCGTCCTTGGCCATCTCCTCCCAATTGTAGGTCGGGAAGCCCCAGTTCTGGCCATCCGCGGAGAAAGCGTCAGGCGGTGCTCCTGCTTGGGAGTCAAGGTTGAACAAATGCGGGAATTGCCAGGCATCGACGCTCGTGCGACTGATTCCGATCGGAAGGTCACCCTTGATCGCCACGCCCTTCGAGTGGGCATATTCAACAGCATCTTTCAGCTGCGCGTCGAGGCAGAACTGGACGAAGCAATAGAAGCCCGTCTCGCTCTTGTGCCTGCGGCAGAATGACTTAACCTTGGTCTCTGAATATTCAGACAGAGATTTCCATTTTCCGAACTCGGGGGTTCCGTTGATGTCACGCAGCACACAGAAAGCGGCGTAAGGGATGAGCCAATCCTTGTTAGCGGAATAGAATTGTTTGTAACTTTCCCCCGACATCACTTCCTGGCCAACTTTCTCAAAAGCCTCTTTCAGAAGGCAGATCTTCTCATTATTAACTCTCTCGTAGTCAACGGTCGGGAGTGCATTGAGTTCTTTCTGGAGAGCCTTGTACTTCTTGTCGGCCTTGACCCCGGCATCAGGAAGATGGATGAACTGTGGGTGCAAGGCGAAAGTCGAGTTGGCGTTGTAAGGGTAGGAATCCGTCCAGGTGCCTGTCATCGTGGTGTCGTTGATCGGCAGGAGCTGGATGATGCTCTGTCCTGTCTTGGCGGCCCAGTCCACCAGTTTTTTTAGGTCTTTGAACTCGCCTACGCCAAAGCTGGTCTCGCTGCGGAGTGAGAAGACCGGGATCGCCGTGCCTGCTCCGCGCCAAGGTTTGGTCTCGAACTCCGGGACGACATCCCTGATCTCCAGCAGGCTGCCCTTGGCCGGAACCTCCGCAAAGAAATGGTTGGGACCAGACTCCCAGACTTTAGGTGCCCCGGTTTTGGCATCCAGAACAACGAACTTATATTCAAATGGTTCCTTCACATTGACGGTTACGTGCCAAAGCGGAGCGATAACAGGAGCCAACGGTACGAACTTTTTCCAATCGTCGAACATTTTGCCACCGCCGGTGATGGCCAGTACCTCTTCCTTGCGGATCCGGGCGCCCGGAACGGTAAAGGTCACGTTGCCGGTGCGCTTGGACGAAGCCGGTTTTCTTTTGAATATCACGTCGGTGAATGCCTTGGTCCAGAACGGTGAGTCTTCCGGACGATCCTGCCAACGGTCACGGATCTCAAGGGACTCGGTCGCTGAGCCTGCCGAAGCGACAGTCCCTTCGGCAGGCTCAGGGACCGACGTTTCCACGGTTGGTGAGCCCTGCCGAACCACAGGGACTGTATGCCTTCCCCACTCACGCCGCACACACTGCCCGTCACGGCAAAGTTCAAAGGAATACTCAAGGGCATCCGTCGTGTCCGGAACTTCCAAAGAAGCCTCCCAGCGCCCTCCGACGACATATTCCATAACTATTGATTGACCATCGGAGAGATTCAGAAAAAGGTCCTCCCCAGGCGAAGTGAAATATTCAAGGGTAATTTTAAGTCGCATATTGTCTTCATCGGCGGAATTTGTCCGCTCGTAATCTGCAATATTAGCGAAAATATCTGAATTTAGTAACATGAAAAAAATAAGTTGCTTCAGATTAAGAGAATATTTTCGAGGATAGATCTATTTTCGAAGAAGGAGTGTGCCGGTGGCACATGACTGATGAGAAAAGAGATATAGACCGAAAAGATTCCTTAAGGTGATGCAGGTTATTTTTTGAAGGTTACTTAAATACGGTTTTGAGAATAAAGCAGACCGGAAATTTGTGATTGGCGATTTTATGGATTAATTTTGAGGGATAATATTCAGAGACAATGGACAAGAAGGAACTTGAGATAATGGCTCCGGCGGGCAATTTCGAATGCCTGCACGCAGCGATACAGGGTAGAGCGGACTCCGTCTATTTCGGGGTGGGAAACCTCAACATGCGCTCGCACTCGGCGAACAACTTCACGTCGGATGACCTGCCGAAGATTGTGGAGATCTGCCGGGAATATGGAGTGAAGACCTACATGACTCTGAATATTGTCCTTTACGGAGAGGATCTCGCTCCTATGCGGGAGGCCCTGGAGGCGGCCAAGGCGGCGGGGGTGAACGCAATCATCGCCTCGGACATGGCGGCGATAACATACTGTCGTCAAATCGGGCTGGAAGTGCACATCTCCACGCAGCTCAACGTGTCGAATGTCGAGGCTCTGCGGTTCTACTCTCAGTTCGCGGACGTGATCGTGCTGGCAAGGGAACTGAACCTGCGTCAGGTCAAGGATATTCATGAAGCCATCGTGCGGGAAGAGATCAAGGGGCCGTCCGGGAATCTGGTGCGGATCGAGATGTTCGCCCACGGTGCCCTCTGCATGGCGGTTTCCGGAAAGTGCTACCTCAGCCTCCAGACCTACGGGGCGTCAGCGAACCGGGGGGCATGCTACCAGCTTTGCCGCCGGGGGTACGAGGTCACTGATCTTGAGACGGGCACGAAACTGAACATTGACAACAAGTACATCATGTCACCCAAGGATCTGTGTACCATCGAGTTCATGGACAAGATCATCGACGCCGGAGTGAAGGTCTTCAAGATCGAGGGGCGGGCAAGGAGCGCTGAATATGTCAAAAAGACAGCGGAGTGCTACCGACGTGCGGCGGACGCCGTCTGTGAGGGACGCTACACGCCGGAGTTGGCGGCAGCACTGAAAGAAGAACTGTCCGAAGTCTTTAACAGAGGTTTTTGGGACGGTTACTATCAAGGGGCGAGACTCGGGGAATGGAGCGATGTCTATGGCAGCCACGCCACCCGCAAGAAAATCTACTGCGGAAAGATCACGAACTGGTTCGACAGGATCTCTGTGGCCGAGGTCCTGGTGGAGTCCGAGGCTTTGCGCAAAGGCGATGACATCCTGATCATCGGTGAGACCACCGGAGTCATCGAACATAATGTCAGCGAGATCCGTGTTGACCTAAAGCCGACCGAGAAGGCAGCGAAAGGTGCCCTTTGCTCCATTCCGGTAATATTCCCGGACGACATCCGCACACCAGGCGGCAAGAAGATCCGCCGGGGCGACAAGGTTTACATCTGGCGAGAAATCTGAATTCCGTGCCGCACGGTCGCTTCGATATGCTCAGCGACCGATCAATGTTGTTTCTCCGGCTGATGGGTGAAGTGGCGGGGGCCTTCGACGGAGCGCCAGTAGTCGGAATCGAAATCGGGGTAAATGAACGGGCCTTCGTGGTCGATCACGAAGCTCAGGTATGTGATCTTGTAGCCTTGGGCCGAAAACATCTTTTCGTAGAAGGTCTGTACCTCGAACAAGGCCTCGACCGCTGACTCTCCGGCGACAGAGCGCAAGGCGCAATCCGAGAGATCAGTCCGGCCGGTTCCGTAAAGGTCGTTGGTACTTGCCAGAATCGTCAGGCCGTTCTGCTCGGCCACCGCGCGGGAATATTCATAAAGAAAGCGGCTGTCCGTCTTGAGGTGGACTATCCCACCCTTTTTCAGGAACTTGCGGTAGCGCTCCAGAAACAGCGGACTCGTCAGGCGGCAGTTCTCGCTTTTCATCTGGGGGTCTGAGAAGGTCAGCCATATCTCAGAAACCTCCTCCGGAGCGAAGAATGCATCGATGAACTCAATTCTGGTGCGAAGGAACGCAACGTTCGGAAGATTGTTCTCCGTGGCGAACTTCGCACCCTTCCAAAGGCGCGCCCCCTTGATGTCAACCCCTATGTAGTTGAGCGACGGCTCCCTGCGGGAAAGATCAATGGTGTACTCCCCCTTTCCGCAACCGAGCTCAAGCACTATAGGCTGCTCGGCAGCAAACATCCTCTCGTTCCAATGCCCCCTGATCGGGTGATCCTTGAGTTTCAGACTGTTACCCGCCTCAGACTTGTCAAGCACCGTAGCCGCCTCCGGCTGAAGAAGACAGGAGAAAGTCTCGTTCTCCGCGAATTTTCTAAGTTTATCGTGTCCCATTTTCCTTTCTTGTGAAGATCACACCCAGACCCCGGATTGACTCGGAATCGTTCAACACCCTGGCCTTCAGCCGCCACAGGCCACGCTCCGGCAAATCCAAGTATTCCTTGTAGGCTGACAGATAGTCCTTGTTATAGTACGATGAATCCACAGGACGCTCGACACGGATGAAGGTCGTGTCGGAAATGATCACTGAATCCGATGGTGAGATCCAACGCAGGTCCAGAGAGACACTGTCCGACGGAAACTCTCCGAAAGCCGGGCGCTCCAACCTTGTGTAGAAATCCAATCCGTAAGCTACAGTCGAATCCGACAGATCAAGATTGAATATGTAAGTGTCACCATATTCAGCATCCTCTCTGATGACAAACGGCTCGTAGGAAACAGGCCGTGAGCATGAAGCCACAGCCAGCGACAGAACGAGCGCCGGGATAAGGCTACGCATCGGCCTTTGGTTTCGGCTCAGGTTTCATGTCCGCACGTGGGGCGCCTCCACGTTGGTTGTCTCCACGTGGTCCATCTCCGCGCTGACGCTGAGGACGGCCGTTACTATTTCCGCGCGGGCCACGGTTCCTGAAATTAGAGCCTTCCGGCCTTGAGGCGGCCGGGGCGCCGTCAGATCCCGGCTTAGCCTGAGCCTCGGCCGAAGCGGTTCCAGATGCGGCACCAGCGTTAGGCTTCGCCTTGTTCTTGCCACGGTTCTTGTTCTTGCTCTTCTTCGGTTTGTCGAAGCGTGTGATGCTGTCGTCACCTACCGCTGAGACGAACTGAGGGCCGGTCGGTTCCGGTTCCGTCCTCAAGGACTCAGGCTTCTGGCCGTTGCGGTTCATCATGATGATCTGCGCCACCTTCGAAGCGGCCACTGGGTAGAGGTTGGAAAGAGAACCCTTCTCGTAGGTGAAGTACATTATCTCCTGCAGGATGTCCGTCTTGGCCAGATAGGCAAGGCCATCCTCAAACTCAAGCGGCTCGGAGACCTTCGGGATGCGGGACTGGGCATCCAGATAGTTCGCCACCTCGTAGTTCAGGCAGCATTTCAGCTTACCACACTGTCCAGCCAGCTTCTGCGGATTCAAGGACAGATCCTGAGTGCGGGCGGCGGAAGTGGATATGGACTGGAAATTGGTTATGAAGTTGGCACAGCACAACTCACGTCCGCAGACTCCGAGGCCACCGATCAGACCAGCCTCCTGGCGGGCACCGATCTGCTTCATCTCGATCCTGATCCGGAACTCCTCAGCGTAGACCTTGATCAGCTGGCGGAAATCCACACGACCATCGGCGATGTAGTAGAAAATCGCCTTGGTGCCATCCCCCTGGAACTCAACGTCTCCGATCTTCATGTCAAGTCCGAGTTCGGCGGCGATCCTGCGCGCCTGGATCATAGTGTCCTGCTCACGGGCTATGGCCTCCTGCCACTTGGCGATGTCGAAAGGCTTTGCCTTGCGGTAAATCTTCTTCAACGGAGTCGTCTCGGGATCGATGCCCTTGCACTTCATCTGACGTCCGACAATCGGACCCTCGAGCGTGACGATTCCTAGGTCATGACCGTTCGTGGCCTCCACGATGACAAGATCGCCGGTCTTTACCCCCTGGCCGGACGCATTCACATAAATTCCCTTCCGGGTGTTCTTGAAGCGCACCTCGAAAAGATCCTTGTACTGTTCCTGCCGGATGCCGTGAAGCCAATCGTAGTCCTTCAGCTTACAGCAGCCTTGACGGTAATTGCAGTCATATTCTCCGGTATCCTGATTCTGAGATATCGTGCACCCTCGGTTGCAGTCAAACTTTATTGTTTCATTATCAATATTTTCCATATTCATTCATTATTATTGTCAGAAACTCAAATACAACCGTCCAACAAGGTCGGTGAAAAGAATCTTCTGGTTCACGTTACGGTCAATCAGCATCAGCGCCCTGTCTAAACAGGAAACCGCCATCCTCGGAAAACTCTTCCGGCAACGCGAGGCCAACCGGACGAAGAACTCGTTCTCCTCCTGCGAAATCCCGGCGATCTGAGGCATGTTCTGCTGAATCAGAAACACTTTGCGAAGACTTTCGCCCGCAAATTTACAAAAAGCTTTCTGGTTTTCACGCGACGGCAGCGCAGCCATCGCATCCCCCCAGGCCAATGCGGCGGAAAGATCCTTTGAGGCAAGGGCGTCCGTCAGACCTTTGAATATCTCCATCTGGCGCATATAATCCTCTCTGCCGGAGAGATAGCGCAGCGCGACCCCGACACTGCCACCCGCGACCAAAGCCGCCTGCGAAGCCTCGTCGGCACTCTTACCGAAACGGGACGTCAGGATCTCCACAATCTCATTCTTTGAATATGGCAGCACCCTTATCGCCTGACATCTCGACGAGATTGTCTGCATGACCTTATCCGGAGCGTGGGTGATCATTATGAACAAGGTTTTCTCCGGCGGTTCCTCAATCGCCTTGAGAAGCCTGTTGGCGGAAGCGGCGTTCATCTTCTCAGGTAGATAGACCACGACAGCCTTCCAGCCCCCCTCGACTGAGGTAAGCCACACGGTCTCAAGAATCTCCTTAGCCTCGGCGTTATTGATTCCGGACTGTTTGCCCTCGATTCCGAAAGCGGAGCTGACCTCGCTCTCCAAGGCATAGGGATTCGAAGTCATCAGCGAACGCCAATATTCAAGGAACAACTCCGCCCTGAGGTTCTCCACCTTCTCGTTGACCTTCGAGCCGTTCGCCACCGGGTAAACGTAATGCACGTCCGGATGTATGAGATTGGAAACCTTATGTTCATCGCCCAGAACCTGGCTCAAAAACGCCAGCACAAGAGCCATCGCACCGCAGCCGTCGTTCTCGTAGAGCATCATGGCATGAGGGATACGCCCGCTTCCAGCCATCCCCTTCAACGCCTTGACGGCATCGTGGTTACCTATGATCTCATCCAGCCTCATCAGTTGTTCCTGTAAGCGGTGAATCCTGCGATCCTTATAAGATATTCCTTTTCCTTGGAATCCGGCAGGACCGAAAGGGCATCCTTTGCCTTGAGGACATATTCATCAAGGACTGAGACGGCATATTCAACACCTTTCCTGTCCCGCACGAAGTGCCTGATTTCCTCCTTATATTCTGGATGTCCGTTGATTTCGGTCACTTTTTTCCTTATCGCCGCCTCGTCTTCCGCGCTCACTGACTTAAGCGCCCCCAACAGCGGCAACGTGATCTTCTGCTCCTCCAAATCGATGCCTACCGGCTTGCCGATGTCCTGACCGTCAGAGTAATCGAATATGTCATCCTTGATCTGGAAAGCGATCCCCAGACTCACGGCATAATTTCTCACCGCCTCGACCCACGTTTCATCGGCGTTGACGGAAATCGCAGCCGAAACCGCCGAGGATTCAAACAAGGAGGCCGTCTTGCTGTAGATTATCCTGAGGTAGTCTTTCTCGTCAGTGTCCCCGCTTGTGGCTTTCTGAAGCTGAAGCATCTCGCCTTCAGCCAGATGGCTCAAAGTCCTTGAAAAGATTCTGATCACCTCGTTTCCGTGGGCCGATGACGCGAGTATGTTTTCCATGGCTCTGACAAGCCAATAGTCCCCGATCAGCACGGACGCCGCGCCGCCAAGTAATGACATCACCGTCGGACAGCCCCGCCTTTCCGAACTGCTGTCGGCCACATCGTCGTGAAGCAGAGTGGCGTTGTGAAGCAGTTCCGACGCGGCGGCGTAGTGAATGCTGTCCGCATTGGCCACCCCTCCAGAACAAGCCCTGGCGACAAGCAAGGAGATCAGCGGACGGAGCTGCTTTCCGCTATGGGAAAGAATAGCCGTGTTGGTGGCGTTCAACAGCTCAATGTCACTTTCCAGAGAAGACCTGATCAGAGCGTCAGTGTCCTCCCAATCCTTGCCAAGGAATATTCTTACTTCTTCCAGAGTCATCCGTTCCGTGTTTAGTCCAAATGTCCGACAAGCTCGCTCACCGTGTCCGGGAACTCAATCAGATTCCGGGAACGTTGATCCAACATCCCGGTGGCCACATAATGGTCAAGCAGAGCCTTCAACGGATTGTAGAATCCGTCAAGATTCAGCGCGAGGATCTTCCCGTCGTACTTGTCCAGTTTCGCCAAAGTCAATGTCCCTATCACCTCATCGAGTGTGCCTATGCCGCCGGGAAGGGCGATAGCGGCGCAGGTTCCCTCACGCATTCTTTCCTTGCGCTCAGCCATCGTGTCCGTCCAGATGACCTGGTCCAGTCCCGGGAACTTATACTGTTCCATAAAGCGTGGCAGCACGCCGATGTGACGGCCTCCGCAACGGGCTGCCTCGTCAGCCACCGCTCCCATAGTACCTTTGATGGCACCGCCTGAGACTATCGTGTAACCAAGCGAACAAGCCGCGCGGGTCACTTCCCGCGCAGCTTGGTTGTACTTTTGATCGATGTCGTAGCTTGCAGAGCAATATATGACAATCTTCCGTTCCTCAGACATCCGTCAAACCATTAAAAGAAGAATGCGACGGACGCCATGATGCCGTTGAAGTTGTTGCCGTTGTTGACCGCATCCTTCACTGCATCCTCGGCGGAATCCAGCAGGTTGCCACCTTTATTGTAGACATCACCGAAATTCCAGAAATACCTTATGGACAGCTGAAGTTTCCAAACCTCAAGACCACCTCCCAGGCCAAGTCCATATTCGAATTTCTTAAGGCCGTCCTTCAAACCGTCGGCGAAGACTCCCTTAGTGTTCTGTCCAAGACGGTAGCCGATGAAAGGTTCGGCGAACACGTAAGGACGGAACGCCAGAAGATCCGGTCCCCACTGCACCTGGACAGGGACTTCAAGATAGCCGACCTTGGTCTCGAACGAGCCGACGGTCTCCGAAATGTCCGAGCTGCCCCATTTGTCAGCAGACAAGCCTTTCACCTGATAAAGAACAGAAGGCTGGATGGCGAATCCCCCGAAAAGAGGAATCTCGGCCGTAAGCCCAATGTGGTACAATGAGACAGATTTGTTGTCAACGTTTTTGATCGAGGTTGATGAGGATGTGAATCCACCCATGATTCCGACTCTTGAAGAGAGGAATGACTGGGCTGACGCATTCGTACAGAATGCGATGGCGGCCATAATGGAGGCCACGAGCAGAGTCTTTTTCATTTCAAATGATGTTTTAAATTAGATCAAGGCATCCAGTTTGGCCGTGATTTCCGCCTTAGGGACATTACCCACCAGCCTGTCCATGACCTCTCCGCCTTTGAAGAAGAGGAGTGTCGGGATGTTCCGTATACCATACTTTACGGCGATGTCCTCGCAGTCGTCGACGTTGCATTTCACGACCGTGGCTTTGCCGTCATATTCAGAAGCGACGGTCTCGACTGTCGGGGCCAGCACACGGCAAGGGCCGCACCATGTCGCCCAGAAATCGACCAATACAGGCTTGCTGTCGGAGAGAATCTCAGCGAAATTCTCGTTAGTGGCTATTTTTTCCATAATAAATGAATATTAAAATGTCCGGGACGGCAACCGCAATTACCGTTCCAGACACAAAGATAACAAATTAGATGGATATTTTACAACGCCTGCTCAATGTTCCAGACAAAGGCGCGCAGACCAAGGTCCTTGTAAGCCTTGTCTTTCTGACGAAGAGCCTCAAGGACAGGCGTAACCTTCTCATCTGGTACTATTGTCAAGATAGCGTAATTCTGCTCCGGCCAGGCATGATCTCCATAATGAGGGGTGCCGTCGACTCCTCCCCTGCCCTGAATGTCCAGCCACTGGGTGAAACCTCTCTGGCCATGGTTCTCAAGCAGTTCGACAATCTCGTTGCCGTAGGCCTGATTATATGAGATAAATATTGCTTTCATATCAAAAAAATCTTTAGCAAATATTGTAACCCTAAAGAATAAGTTAATGATTATTCATGGATTACACAACGTCATTCATTAAGCGCTCAACCCTTAGCCTGTGCCAATTTCTTAGCTTTTCTCCTCTCTTGAGCTGTGGCAAGGGAGCAGTAGATAGTAGGAATCAGCACAAGGGTGACCAGCGTGGAGATCGTCAGACCCCAGCAGACCGTCATACCGAGCGAGCGCCAGAGTTCCGAACCTTCACCACGTCCAACAGCCATAGGTACCATACCGAGCACGGTGGTGAGGGTGGTCATGAGGATAGGACGCAGACGGCTTCTCGCAGCGGTGACAGAGGCGTCGATGACGCTCATGCCCCTCTCACGCATCAGGATCGTGTAGTCAATCAGCACAATACCGTTCTTCACAACGATACCGAGCAGAATGATGATACCGATCATCGCCATGACACCGAGCGCCGTGTCCGTGGCCCAAAGGCCGAGGATCACACCGGTGAACGCGAACGGAACGGAGAACATGATCACGAACGGACTCATGAACGACTCGAACTGGGAAGCCATCACCATGTAGACAAGGATGATGATCAGGACCATCAGCACTACCAGGTTCAGGAACATCGACTGCTGGTCCTCGAAGTCTCCGGAGATGTCGGTTGTGATGTTGTTCGGGATTTCGGTGGTCTTGATGATCGCGTTTGTGGCAGCGACGGCCTCACTGAGAGCATGTCCCGTGGCCACGATACCTGTCACGGTGATGTACCTCTCACGGTTCTTCCTCTCGATTGTAGGCGGAACCTTGGCCTCGACCACCGTACCAAGATCCTTGATGCGGACAGCCTTGCCGGCAGGAGTGTAGACAATGATGTTCTCGATGTCCTGCGTGCTTGAACGGAATTTCTTGTCGTAGATGACACGGATGTTGTACTCGTCACCTTCCTCACGGTAGTAGGAGCCTACGGAACCGTTCATCGCGGCGCTGAACGCGGCGGCGGCGGTTGTGGAGTTCAATCCGTTGAGAGCCAGCTTCGTCCTGTCGAAATCCACCTGATACTCAGGAGTGTAGTCATCACGGCTAAGCACAACTTGGGTAAAGTTCTCGTTGTCCAGCATCTTGCCCTGAATCTCCTTGGCGACACGGTCTGTCTCATCAAAGTCGTAGCCATAGATCTCAAGAGTGATGGATGCCGCTCCACCGACTCCACCCATACCCTCGGAGACTGTTCCTTTCTTGACTTCTGGATATTCCCTGAGGTCCTTACGGATGATGTCCGCAATCTCGGAAGAAGAGCGTTCACGGTCTTCCATCGAGCCAAGGTTGATGTTCATCGAAATAATGTAGGAGCCGTTTGACTGCATGCTTCCCCAGACATTGTCGGTGCTCGCCTGACCGAAGCGGTACTGAAGCACCTGGATCTCAGGAATCTCAGACTTGATCCTCGCGGCGAAATTCTTGGCGAACTCGCCGGTCACCGTCTGCTCAGTTCCTACAGGAAGTTCAATAGAGACGGTAAGACGCCCTTCATCGGAGTGTGGGAAATACTCAGTCTTGACGCCAGGGCCAAGCAGGACAAGGACAGCGACAAAGATGGCAAGACCACTGAATATGACGGTCTTCCTGTGGACCATGCACCAACCGATGATCTTGGCGTAGCCATCGGAGATCTTGTCAAGGAACTTCTCGACATTGTCGAAGATAGCCCTGTGCAGCTTGCCGTTCTTAGGCTTGTTGCTCAGCATTCTCGAGCAGAGCATCGGCACAAGGGTAAGGGCCGCTGTCGTGGAGATGATCATGATGATGCTGACAATCCAGCCAAGCTGCTTGAACATGATTCCGGCCATTCCGGAAACCATGGTCAATGGCAGGAACACGCAGAGCATAGTAAGAGTTGAGGCGATTACGGAGATACCCACCTCGGAGGTTCCGTGAACAGCTGCCTCGGTCGGTTTCTCACCTCGCTCCAAGTGAGTGGAGATGTTCTCCAACACCACGATGGCATCGTCCACCACCATACCGATCGCAATGGACAAGGCGGACATTGAGATGATGTTCAATGTGTTGCCTGTGGCATAAAGGTAGATCAAGGATCCTAGCAAGGCGATAGGGATGGAAAGCACGATGATGAAAGTCGCTCTCCAACGTCCAAGGAATATGTAAACCACGAGCATGACCACCAATAGGGTGATGATAATCGTCTCCTTCAAGGAGTTGAGGGTGTTCAGAATGTTTGTGGAGCTGTCAACCACAGTGGTGATCTTCACATCGGAAGGGAGAGTCGGCTCGATCGTCTTGAGTTTCTCCTTCACACTCTTGATGACGTTGACGGTGTTGGCTCCGGATTGTTTCTGGATGGCGATCATCGCGGCTCTCTCACCGTTGGTGAAAGACTCCTGTGATTTTTCCTCAAGGCCATCGATCACGGTGGCGACATCCCTAAGATAAACGGTCTGGCCGTTACGTGTGCTGACAACTATGTCAAGAAGTTCTGAGGGGTCTTTGAATTCCTTCTCCACACGAAGAGTGAAGGATTCGGCTCCGATGTCGATGCTTCCGGAAGGAACGTTACGGTTCTCCGCCGCGATGATCTGGGATATTCCTGAGACACTCAAGCCATAGGCTTCCAGCTTGTTAGGATCGCAATAGACATGGATTTCCCTTTCAGGGGCACCCGAAACGCTGACAGTACCAACGCCTTTCACACGTCCCAGAGGAGTGACAAGCTTGTCGTCCAGAATCTTGTCAAGTCCCATCAGACTCTTGTCCGCCTTGGCCGAAAGGATCAGCACAGGCATGTCATCCATACCGAACTTGAAGAGCACCGGAACGGATGCTCCGTCAGGCAGGGATGAGTTTACAAGATCCAGTTTGTCTCGGATGTTGTTGCAGGCCTCGTCGATGTCAGTTCCATACTCAAACTCCAAGACAACGATTGAGACATTCTCCTTCGATCTGGAAGTGATGTCCTTAAGGTCTTCCACACCGTTCAAGGTGTTTTCAAGCACTTTTGTGAGGTTGTTCTCGATGTCGGAAGCGCTCGCTCCCGGATATGACGACATCACCAGAACGACATTCGCGTCGAAATCCGGGAAGTTCGCCAAAGATGTGTTCATCAGTGAGAAGATTCCGAAGACAGCGAAAGCAACGAATATCAACGCTGTCGTAACGGGCTTCTTCACCGCGGATCTGTATATACTCATAGTTTAATGCCTTTAGTTGTTCTTGGAGATCTCGACTTTGGCTCCATCCTTAAGGCTGGAACTTCCCTTGGTGGCGACGATGTCGCCCTCGTTCAGACCTTCGAGAATCTCATAATATCTGTCGAAATGACGTCCGATCTTGACGATGACGCTGTTGACAGTGTTGTCGGATTTAACGACATAGACGCTTCTCTGACCTGAGCCTTGCATCTTCACTACCGCCTCGTCAGGAACAATGATGCTGTTGTTCACACCGAACTCCACTTTGACTCTTGTGAACATTCCTGGGCGCAGGGTCCTGTCAGTGTTGCCAACGAGGACCTCGGTCGTGAATGTGTGGCTGGTAGGATCAATTGTAGGATAGACCTTATTGACCTTGCCGGTGAATGTCCTGCCGGGAATGGCGTCAGCGGTGATCTCCACTTGATCTCCTTTCTTGACCTTTGTGTAGTCCGACTCGGAGATGCCTACGAGAAGCTTCACCGGAGTTATCTGTTGCACGACAAAGATCGGTTGGCCGGAATAGAGGTCGCCCTGATCGTAGTTCCTTGCGGTGATGACTCCACTGATAGGGGAACGAAGCCATGTGTTTTCAAGCAGGTTGTTGTAAGACCTGCGGCTTACCTTGTAGCCCATCTCGGCGGCGTCAAAATCAGACTTTGACACCCCGCCTTCCTCGTAAAGGCTTCTCAGACGGCTGAGCTCGGTCGAATCGTTCACAAGTTTGAGTCTTGCCTGATCCAGCTGTGCGGCGTCCATCTCTGCGAGCAACTGATTCTTCTCCACAAAACTGCCGACGTCAACCTTGATTGTCTTGATCCTGCCACCGGTCTGAGGCGCGATGTTGTTAATGGCGAAAGCCTGTACGGATGATGAATATGTTTCCGTCTGAGGAACTTCCTGTCTCACGGCGGTGGCCGTGGAGATCAACGTCGCCCTTTCCTCAACATTCTGGGCGGAGGATGCGTTGTCGGCTTTCTTGCCGTTTCCGCAAGAGGCGAGAAGCGCGGCGGCTGAGACGAAAGCCATTGTTCTGATAATCTTGTTCATATTCTTAATGTTTTATTTTTTACATGTTTTCGAGATCGACGTCTCCCTTTTCATCGATGAAATCGTAGCCGAGGGTCTTTTCGAGATTGGACTTAGCCACCACGAAATTATAAACGGCCTGTGACTGGGCCAGACTTGCCTGTGTCAGGGTGAGCTGCGCGTCGTTCAGTTCCGTGATCGTGCTCTTGCCGACCTTGTAGGACTTGGCGGCGATATCGTAGGCTTTCTGCGCAAGGGCCACAGCCTCCGCGGCGGAATTGTAACTCTTCATGTTTGTCTCCATTGTGTTGAGGTACTGACGAATGGCTATCTTCAACTGCCTTTCGGTCTCAACCCTCTGAAGATCAAGCTGAGCGGCCTGCACCTTTGTCTGGCGGACATCGTTATGACGCTTGCCACCGGAAAAAATAGGGATAGAAAGGCTGACACCGACATAGGAATATGGAGACCATTGGTACTCGCTGAACTTGAAGTCGTTGGTCATCGCGATCATGCTGTAGGAGAAACTTGCGGCAAGAGTAGGCAGATAAGCTGCCTTCTGCATACGCACGGTCGTGGCCAACTGCTCGGCCTGAATCTCCAACTGGCGCATCGTGGTGTTATATTCCAAAGAAGGATCGCTGTTCTCATTGATGTCACGGAACATCTCCTTGGAGAATTCGTCAAGGGAGCCGGACACATCGATGTTCCTTTCAAGCTCAATTCCCATCACAGCCTTTAACTGCCAAAGGGCCAGAATCACCGAGCTCTCAGCGTTGTAAACGTTCGGAACCGCCGCGGCGACAGTTGATTTAGCCCTTGTATATTCAAGTTCAGAGGCTTTCTGGGCGTTGTAGCGTTTCTCTGTCTGGGCGAAATTCTCGACAGCGTTCTCGTAGACATCCTTGTAGACATTGAAAGCCTCCTTGGCAAGCAGGACAGAGTAGTAGGCCTGCTTGACTTGTGTCACCATGTCAAGCCTTGAAGACCTTGCTTTCTCCACTGCCAGATCCACGCTCTGACCTGAGATCTTAAGGCTTTCCCAGAGCTGGGCGTTGACAATCGGCATCGAGGCGGAAACACCGTAATTATAGGTGTTCCAACGACCGACAGCGAAGCCACCGCTGTTCGAGCTGCTTCCGCCAGAGTCCATCTTTACGGGATCCATCCCGGCCTTATCCGACAGTTCGTTGATTCTCACGATGTACGGAAGAAGTGAGCTGAGCATTCCCAATCCTCCACCCTCTTCATCAGAACCACTGTCGGAGTCCATATACATCATCTGCTTCTTGATTGTTCTCTGATAGGCCCCGGAAGCGTTGATCTGTGGGAACAGAGAGGCGTAGGTGCCCTTCTTGGCATATTCAGTGCGCTGGATTTCCTTGTCCGCGACCTTGACCGCGACATTCTCGCTCAGGGCGATCTGGAGGGCGTCGTTCAGGGTCAGCGTCACCAGCGAGGTGTCCTTCGGAGACTCCTTCGGAATCGTGTCGTTCCGGTACTGAGCCTGCGCGGACAGGGCCAGAGGCAGAGCCGCGGCGGTCAGAATAAAATACTTGAATCTGTTTTTCATACTTATACTAACTGTTTTTACTATTATCAATCAATTTGTACTCCTCGAGACCCTTCTGGGTAAGAAGAACCCTTGTCACGATATCCTCGAAAGCGGCGGCAAGGGACTTGAATGAGACCTTGGCACCCTCAAAGTGATAGCCACCCTCAAGGTAGTCGGCCATTCCATCGTGCATTATGCTGATCAGAAGCTGCACGCCATCGACATCCATGTCCGAACGCACAAGCCCCTGTTCGCACCCTTCTTTGAAGCGGTCCACAAAAAAACGATGCATCGCCTTGTTACGGTCATCAGCATGCTTCGTGAATGTCTCCGGATAATACTTCATTATGTCCTTGGCCATCCTCTTGTCCTTGTCTATGGTCTTCTTCTTGTTCACAAGAGCGAACATGGCCTTCAGGATCTGAACCACATTCTTGCCTTCGACAAGTTTCTCGAACTCGGCCCTTTTCCTCTCGACATTATAGGTCACGACATCGGCCACAAGATCCTCTTTCTGAGCGTAGTACTGGTAGAACGTCTTCTTCGAGATGCTTAATTTGCGGCAAATGTCATCAATGGACACCTCGCGGACCCCGTCTTTGGAGAAGAGCCCGTTCGCTGTCAGCATGATCGTTTCTTTTGTCAATTCAGCCATAAGCACTATATAAGTAACCTTCTAAAAATAACCTGCATCACCTTAAGGAATCTTTTCGGTCTATATCTCTTTTCTCATCAGTCATGTGCCACCAGCACACTCCTTCTTCGAAAATAGATCTATCCTCGAAAATATTCTCTTAATCTGAGGCAACTTATTTTTTTCATGTTACTAAAAACGGGTAAAATAGTCTGCAAATGTTATGCAAATAAATCAAAATTTCAAGCATCAAGACAAAGAAATTCCGCTGCAAGACATACAACGGAACTACTATTTTACTCTTTTTCAACCAAATAAAACGATGTACTGAAAAACTTGAAAATTTTACAAGTTTCCTAGAGTACGCCGAAATGTTCGAGTGCGGTGACCACTCCATCCTCGTCAACCGTGTCAGTGACATAGTCAGCGGCGGCCTTCACGTCATCGGTGGCATTGCCCATCGCGACGCCGATCCCTGCATATTCAATAATAGGGATGTCGTTGCCGCCGTCGCCGAACGCCATGCACTCCTCACGCCTCACACCTATACGCTCCAGAATCCTGGCGGCGCCATAGGATTTGGAAAGGCCTTCCGGCACGATGTCCAGGAAGTAGGGGTGCCATCTGGTGTAGGCTACATTTTTCAAGACGGGGAAGAGCAGGCGGCCGGCCTGTTCCTCGTCAAAGAATATGGTATATTCATAGACCGTGTGCTCTCTGGCGATCCGCGGCAGGTCCAGAAAATGATCGGGGTGCAGGTTGATCATGTCGGCGACCTCGTTCGCCTGCGGGCTGCCGTGATTGATTCCGGCCACGGTGTCGGCGAACACCCAGCAGGAGACATTCTCACGCTCGGCTATTCCTGCGATCTGAAGAGATGTCTCCTTTGAAAGCGGATGACTGTCAATCACTTCTTCACCGAGAGTGGTTTTGGCCCCGTTCATCTCCACATAGCCGTCAAACGGGAAATCGTCCAGGTTGTTCATCACCAGTCTGGCCCGTCCGCTTGAAATGAAAAGCTTCACGCCCTTGGCCTGAAGCTCGTGAAGTTTCTCCTTAAGATTATCGGACATCCGGTGAGTCTTGAAACTCACAAGGGTGCCGTCAATATCAAAAAAAATCGCTTTTACCATAAACTATCCGTTAATACCCTTTGCGTAGTGGGTTGGCTCGGCCTTCTTAGGCTTGGAGTCGGGTATCACTGCGGCAGCCGGAATCTTCTTCTTATATGAATAGACAAGGAGTCCAACACCGAGCAGCACGAACGGGATGCTCAACAACTGCCCCATGTCCAATGCCATCGAATTCTCGAAATCGACCTGAGGCTCCTTGATGAACTCTATGAGGAAACGCATTCCGAAGCAGACGATGAAGAATATTCCGATAAAAGAGCCTCTGTACATCCTGTCCAATCTCTTGACATAAAGCCAAAGGAGTCCCAAGCCAAGGAACAAGTAACTGAGAGCCTCGTAAATCTGGGTAGGATGCTTCGGCTCGGTCTCTCCCCTGCGCTCGAAGATGAAGCCCCACGGGAGATTTGTGACGTCACCGTATATCTCAGAGTTACAAAGGTTTCCAAGTCTGATAAAAGTTGCCGCGAACGCCACGGCTATCGCCAGATGATCCAGAATCCACAGAAAATCTATGTGATTTTTCCTGCCGTACTTGTTAGCGAACCACCACATGCACAGAAGCAGCATCAGCGCACCTCCATGACTGGCAAGTCCTCCGTGCCACACGGCGAAGATCTCCAAGAAACCTTTCCAAGAACCGAAATAATAGTCCGGTTGATAGAAAATGCAATGTCCGAGACGGGCTCCGACCAAAGTTCCGATCAGCAATGTGTAGAGAAGTGGATCAAGAAGAGCCTCGTTGACTTTCTCCCTCTTGAAGAACTTCGTGAACATCCAGTAACCAAGAACAAACCCGGAAACAAACAGGAGACCATACCACCTTACGGCGAAAGATCCGATCCTGAATATCTCCGGATTCATGTTCCAATGTACGAACAGGTAATCCATAATCAAAAATCACTTATCGTACAAAGATAGCGTATTTTTCGGATAATCCGAGTGATTAGTCGCGGATAGCGGCGATGCCCGGAAGTTCCTTGCCCTCGATGGCCTCAAGCATGGCGCCACCACCGGTGGAGACATAACTTACCTTGTCGGCGAAGCCAAGCTTTGTGACAGCGGCGACTGAGTCTCCGCCACCGACAAGGGAGTAGGCTCCGTTCTGGGTTGCCTCGGCCACAAACTCAGCGATTTTCTCTGTTCCGTGGGCGAAGTTAGGAAGCTCGAACACTCCGACAGGGCCATTCCAAAGGATGGTCTTGGAAGCGAGGATGATCTTCTTCCAGTTCTCAAGGGAAGCCTCGGAAGCGTCCATTCCCTCCCAGTCATCAGGAATGTTGAATATGTCGAATGTCTTGCGAGGCGTGTCGTTGCTGAACTCCTGACCTGAGACTGTGGCGACTGAAAGCGAAAGGTTCACACCCTTCTCCTTGGCCTCCTTCATAATCTCAAGAGCATCCGGCATGAGCTCATCCTCGTGGAGAGACTTTCCGATGTGACCGCCCTGGGCCTTGATGAAGGTGTAACCCATTCCACCGCCGATGATGAGGTTGTCAACCTTGTCGAGCAGGTTCTTGATGACACCGAGCTTGCTGGAGACCTTTGAACCTCCGATGATGGCGGTAAAAGGATGCTGTGCGTTCTGGAGAACGTTCTCAATGGCCTTCACCTCTTTTTCCATCAGGTAGCCGAACATCTTGTCGTTCGGGAAGTAGGCGGCGATGAGCGCGGTTGAGGCATGAGCCCTGTGAGCTGTTCCGAAAGCGTCGTTGATGTAGCAGTCAGCATAGGAAGCGAGTTTCTTCACAAACTCCTTCTGGCTTGCCTTCACGGCCTTCTTGGCCTCCGCCTTCTCCTCGTCGGTGGCGTCAGCGGCGAGTCCTCTCGGCTTGCCCTCTTCTTCAGCGTAGAAACGGAGATTCTCAAGCATCAGGACCTCGCCTGGCTTGAGAGCGGCCGCCTGCGCGTCTGCCTTCATGCAGTCGTCAGCGAACTGAACCGGAACACCGAGGCATTCTGATACATGAGCGAGAATATGCTTGAGAGAAAACTTAGGATCCACTCCCTTCGGACGTCCGAGGTGTGACATAAGAATAAGTGAACCGCCCTCGGCGAGCACTTTCTTGAGTGTAGGGAGAGCCGCGCGGATGCGGGTGTCGTCAGTGATGTTGAAATTCTCATCGAGCGGAACGTTGAAATCCACTCTGACAATAGCCTTCTTACCTTTGAAATCGTAGGTGTCAATGTGCTGTTGCATAACGGTATTGTTTAAAAATTGTTAGCATTTTTCAAGACGCAAATATAGTAAAATTCAGCGGATTGGGAATCAATCAGCCCGACTATAACGATTAAATCTGATCGCGACAGGATAAAATAGGCTTTCTTTTTCCTATCTTTGCATGCTATGACAATCGAGTTTAATCCACAGAACTGGAAGGACTACGAACTTCTCGACTCCGGAAGGGGCGCGAAGCTCGAAAGGTTCGGTGAATATGTTCTTGCCCGTCCGGAGCCGAAGGCTCTGTGGGACAAGAGCATGACCGACGCTGAATGGAATAGGCTCGCCCATACCCGCTTCACGCCCGGAGCCGGATTCGGCAAGGCTGGGAAAGAGGACAGCGGAACGTGGGAAAGATTAAGGAATATGCCCGATCAGTGGTGGATCCGCTACAACGGAGAGCCAAAGTTCAGCCTGAGGCTGGGGCTCACGTCATTCAAGCACGTTGGAGTCTTTCCGGAACAGGCCGCCAACTGGGACTACATATTCAAACAGACCTCGGACATCGCCGCAAAGACTGGTTCCCGTCCCAAGGTCTTGAATCTGTTCGCCTACACTGGGGCGGCTTCGCTGGCCGCCAAGTGTGCCGGAGCCGATGTCACGCATCTGGACTCTGTGCGTCAGGTCGTCACATGGGCCCACGGCAATCAGGACCGCAGCGGGCTTCAGGACATCCGCTGGGTGGTGGAGGACGCGATGAAGTTCGCTAACCGGGAAGCCAAACGCGGCAATCTGTATCAGGGCATCATACTCGACCCTCCGGCCTACGGCCACGGTCCCGACGGTGAGAAATGGAAACTGGACGAATGCCTTTTCGACATGATGAAGACTGTGGGGAAGATACTCGCCCCGGAAAACAGTTTCCTCGTCCTGAACCTTTACTCCAACGGCTTCTCGGCCATTCTCGGCGAGACAGTTGTCCGCCAGGCTTTCGGTCTCGCTCCGGACACCGTTCTGGAATCCGGCGAGCTGGTTCTCAGGGACAGGTTCGGGAAGAACTTGCCGCTCAGCATATTCGTAAGGCTAAGGAGGTAGAGGGATGAAGTCTTTTGTCAGGTTCTGCATGGTTTCCGTTGTCCTTGTGGCGCTCGCTTTCCTCTGCGAGGGGCTGCGGGACAACTTCTTCACCGAGCCTGACTCCGGAACGGTTGCCCTGACAACCTCCGGCGACATTACCGATCCGATCCAATCTGAACATTCATTCATAAGGTTCAACACGCCATGTCTCTCCAGCCCTACAGCTGAAGGACAGACAGTAACACGCACAGCCACTGGTGCTTCCGGCAGCCCTTGCAGGAACGCGCGCAAGACAGAGCTTGATTTCAGGATGATTCCGGAGATCAAGGCTTTCTGTCATCTCACGGCGCAAAGACGTTCCCTGCCGTCGCTGCGGAAGCTGCGTCTTTAGCGGCCGGTTTCCATAATCCGAAAAGGTGCCTCCCCTTCAAGATGAGGCAGACGGGGCTATTCTATTCTGCAATATGCCTTGATTAACATCACAAAAGAAAACACGCCTGAAGAGACGCTCCGCGCCCACAGGCATATTCAAGGGCCGTCGTGTGTTGGCGGTCCGCTTAAAAATCGATAAAAAATGGAAACCGTAAACATCAAGAAAACAAGGTCCGCAAAGGACGTCTTAATCACACTCATATTCCTTGCCATCGGCATCGCCCTTCTATTCTGCTCAGACTCGATGTTCATCCTCGGGTGCACTCTCATCCTGTTCGCCGTGATCCTGTTTCTGGCGATGAAGTCATCCTACGTGATCGAGGGAAAGGACGGCAAGTTCAGGCGCAAGACTGCCAATTACCCGAAGACCAAGAAAGAAGAGCTTGTCTCATTTCTCGAAGGCAAGTCCACCAAAGTTGTCCCGGAGGCTCCAGGCGGACTTCTGATGTACATCTACTACCGCTGCGACAAGTCCGGGGGCTTCGCCCAGATCAACGATTTTGACCAGTACGAGTACAAGCCAGTCACAGAGCTGATCCCGCTTGGCTCCGAGCAGGTGAAGGCTTTGGTATAGAATCCGATTCTAACCTACCGCCGTCGCCACAAAGCGACAGCAATCCCGGCGGTGCGGTCTCGGTTCCCACAAAGAGGAACGGGGCCGCACCGTTTCATGTCCTCAAGACGGCTTTCTATATACAAAAGTCACTCAAATGTGTACAGGATGTCCCATTCGGAGGTCTCGCCTGTGTCGAGTCTTATCGGCAAATAAGGTTCCACACAGGCCACACGTGGGTTCGCCCAGAACACTATGTGATGGAGTGGTCTTGAGCCTCGGACACTAACACTGTGCCGTTTGCCGTCGGAAGAATCGTCCTCGCTGACGCGGAATGAATATGGCGTGTCTCCGTCCGAGGAATGCAGATCACCCATATATACAGATGGAGGAACTACCGGAGCGCCGAACCTTATGCCGTGGCCTTCGAGAGCGACGTTGTCATATTCAGACCTCCAATTTCCGGTTGGTGTGTAGGGAAAATCAATCTTTCGCCCCTGGCCTACAGGAACGCCGCCGAATGTCAGAAAATTGTGATTGTAGGAATATCCCTCAAGCGGGCCGTGAGCCTCCCAAGTCAGGCGGTGGGAGATTCTCATCGAATCGCCACTCGTCAGCGTGATCTTTTTCTCATAAGAATATATTCCTTTAAGAATATGACGGAAGACGACTTCTGAATCAGACATATTCACATCTCTTCGCCCTTCATCCGCAATCGGGTAGAGACGGAACCAGTCGTAGGGCTTGTCATCGGGACGAAGGAGAAGCCCGACTCCCGGTTTCACGAAAGTGTCTCCGGGCTCGACGCCGTTGAAATCCACCGTCACAAACTCCTCCGACGGGCCGCGCACATGATCGTGGACGCTGATGTCATCTATGTCCGACCATCTGTCCACGAACACGTAGCCGTCCTTGACTATGCGGTGGAACACACCGGACCAATCGAACCGGGTGCCTCTGTAATCGACACCCGGTTCGCTGATTTCGACCGTAAGGCCTTCTTTCTTCAGAATGATCATACTGCCAGCATTTCAAGAATCCTCCTGTCCGTGTCCCTGTCCGCACAGATGGGCTCTCCATCGGCCGACCTGCGGGCAAGCTCCCGAAGGCCGTTGAATGTCGCATCGCTGATGTCGCTGACAGAACTGATTTTCCTAAGTGTCGGCACCCTGGAGAGCGCCGCTTCGAGGCTGTGGCTGAAGAGTTCGTAGGAACGAGATATCTGACCGCCTAAAAGCAATCTGTTGACGCCCATCTTTTCAAGAATCGGAGCGATCGCCTGCCCGAGAATATTCCCGCATTCATCGAACCGGGCCATGGATTCCTTGTCCCCTCCGAAAGCCCTCTCCGCCAGCTCTTTAACCGTAATACTCTTATACCCACGGAGAAAGCCCCTCTTGGAGACATAGTCCTCAAGGATTCCGTCACGATAAGGGCGATTGTAGATAGGGACGAGAGGGGAACCAAGATCGTTGGTAAGCAGACATCCGTCCACAGCCATGGCAAAGCCGAGTCCTGTCCCGAGAGAGACAAGGGCGACCTTGTCGAACCCTTCGCGCTTGGTCAACCCGAGTTCCCCGAGAAGCATCACGTTCACATCGTGCGCGAAACTGCACGTCTCAAGCCCGGCAAGGTCCTGAAACCTTTCTCCATAGACTGACGCGAACTTATGCTTCATCAGGAATGTCCCGTCCGAATATCTGAACGGCCCCGGAATGGCCACGGACGCCGCGTCATAGTCCTTGACCGCCTGCCTGAGGGAAGAGACGATCCCCTCCCTCGGGCCAGCCGAGTCAATCGGGATTTCCCGCCCGTCGGAGCATTTGATGAATGTTCCTCCTATGTCAAGCAGGATCGTTCTGGTAGCCATCTCTAAGACAGGTCTTGTGGATGCGTATCGGTTCCTTTCCAAGGTTCTCAATGACGTACCTGCCCATGTCGGCGGGAACGCACACGATTTCCATGAATTCCATGTCGAAGTGGCGTTCTGGGTGTTCCACGCTGCGCACACGCACTTTCTCACCGTCCACGAGTGTGAGAACGTGGAATTTCTCCCCCTTTGTGTCCTGCTCGCACCTGTTCTCGAATTCGAGACGACGGAGCGAAATGTACATCTGCGGATTCTCTCCAAGGATATATTCCTCCCAACCGTCACCGCTTGCATCCAGACGTGGCTTCTGGACAATGTACTCAGGGCTCTGAGGATCGTGAATCACCGATGTCCTGCGGTCCTGGCGCACGTTCAGCTCGCCGAGATGGGTGTGGATAGGACGCTGCTTGCCGTCGAAGTCAAGGCGGAGGTAGTCGTACATCTTGTAGGTGTAGCTGCCGATGGTCAGGGAGCCGATCTCAAGGATGACCTGGTTGCGTCCGCTGGAGTGGATTGTTCCGGCAGGGAGCATCACCTGAAGGCCAGGGACGGACTCCTCATAGCTGACATACTTCATGTAGTCACATGGTTTGTGCTCGGTGTCGGCGGCTTCGATCTCCTTGAAGAACGCCGGAATGTCGGCGTCGTCACGGAATCCGATGAAGGTCTTAGCCTCGTGGCCGGTCACGACCACATAGTAGCTCTCGTCCTGGCGGCCGAACTCATTGTAGTTCTCGATATTGAACTTCCCGCCCGAATGGCACTGTATGGACATATTCCCGGTTGAATGATAGCTGTCATCCCAATTGAAGCGGATAGGGAAATAGCCTTGGTACTTCTTCACACAGTCCTCGCCCATCAGGTTGACACCCTCCTTGTGGACGAAAGAGCAGTAGTTTATGTCGAGCAGTTCCTCTCCGGCCTTGACAAGCACGCTGACTTCCATCGGGATGAAGTCGAACACCCAGGCGGCGTTCCTCATCTCCTTCGGGAGGTTGCGGAGTTTCTTCATGTAAGTTCCTCCCCACACTCCTTCGAGGTAGCACGGCTTGGCCCGGAACGGGTATTTCACGAGCTGGGCGCAGATGTCGGCGAATGCGGCGAACGGCATCATCTGGAGTTTTCCGGGATCGCTATCGATGAAATACCAGTCCGGCACATTGTTGTCCCACAACTCCTTGCGGTTATGCACGGCGTTCTCGAAATCGCAATAGTAGCATCTGCGGATGACACGGTTGATGGCATCAGGGCGCTCCTTGCCGAGGTTTGAATATTCCCCCCGCCTGATTCTAAGCATAGAAGTCTTCGGTGTGAGGTCAAAGAAGCATTTGACATCGTAGAGGTCGCGCAGTTCCGGGATGAGGCAGCCGTAGCCATAGACAATCACAACCTTGCCTGGAGCCTTGGCGGCCGGCACTGTCTTTCTGAATATTCCAACCTTTTCCTCGTCGAGCAGTCCTTTGTAGCCGCCCTTATAGATTTTGCCGTAGAGCAGCGTAGGGTCGATCTTGGTGTCCCAGATGAGAAGCGGGTCGATCATCGCGTCGATTTCCTTCCCATCCTTGAGGGTGGACTTGTTGGCGTCGATTGTTTCCCATTCAAGTCCGAGTATGGTAA
>DJRG01000010.1 GCA_002438845.1 Bacteroidales bacterium UBA6366 | reverse complement strand
GCCGAGCGGATTGCTCTTGGTAAGTGCTCCCACGGCGGCCTCGATGCGCACGGCATCGGGGTCGGAGAGGAAGCCTGACAACTCATCCTTTGAACAAGCGGCCATGAGCAGGGCGGTGAGGACCGCCATTGTCAGTTTTATTGTTCTCATCTCTTAGTCTGTTTCAATGTTTTCACCTTCTCCGTTACCAGCCTCCCAAGGAGTAGCAGCGATCTCTCCACTCAGTATGACCTCGTCCTTGCCCACTGTCAGAGGAAGGAGGTAGGAGTTGCCACACATGAACGGGAACGATCCTGTGGCCTTATAGGTGTAAGGCTTGCCGTTACATATAAAATCCACCGTAAATGCGCTCATCATCTTAGGCACAACGATGCACTCGTATGTGACGACACAGTTTTTTGTCCTGTCATCGTTGCCAGCTTCGTCAACAGCCCTTTTCCACTCTAATTCGTAGGCCGAAATGGAGCCGGCATCGCCAGCCGCATTCAATTTCGGCAAGTTGTCGTCTGACGGGGTCAGCGTTACCTTCCGGTCAAAGCCGCCTATCACCACATCCTTGATCGGGTTGTCCGTCGGGACGCCGCCATGGTTGAATTCCGTACTGAGAGTAAGCCGCACCTTGAGAAGGGTGAGGGCATGAGTAAACTCTATTTTCATTTTACCGTCTTGAGTGAGATTCTCTTCTGGCGTGAGGTTCTTGAATCCCGCCCAAAGGAGGTCCGAAGCGCAGCTTCCCTTCGTCTGCTCTGACTCTACCGTGAACTCACAGATGGGATCATCAGAGAGCGAGTGACCTCCGGTCTGCAGCGGCGGGGCCACCGCAAGGTATTCAAACCCGACATTTTTACCGGCCCAAAGCATTTGCCTGGCAGGTTCCCATTCACCAGCCTCATTCTTTGTGAACTTGGTGTTGGTGTAGGAATACTTAGAGTTGCCGCTCTTGATGAATAGGTCGAATTCGTTGAGGGTCTCCGTGGAGTAGGTACCCTTGGTCGCCGGAGTCACCTCCGCGCTGACGCGAATGAGGCGATCCGCAGGGAATCCACCCGACCCACCATCCTGTTCCGACTGCTTGCCGCATGCCCCGAACGACAGAATGAGCAAAGCGGAAGCCAGCACATGATAATAGTTTTTAAAATCCATATTATGATAATTAATCTTTGATTGCCGATTGAATAGCACGCGCGTTTCACTCAAACATAACATCGTCCGCGCAGGTTCTTTCAGTACATTTCGCTAATCCGTGCAAAGGTAGTGATATTCCTCATCTCGCTCCAACTTTTCAAACGTCAAACGTGTTCCTCTGACGTGACTTTCGCGGACAATCGTGTTCCTTTAACGAGAGGAGGAGGCTTAATCAAAACCTCATAAGACAATTATGGAGATAAAACGACAACACGGATGCGGCAAGGAACTGTCACATCCGTAATGGTTATGAATATGATAATGGTTAGCTGGCGCCTCTCCTAACTATTCATCATCAACAGAGGCTCCGGTCAGGAAAGAGGCTCTGAAAGAGCGGCCGCTTTCTGTGACGATGCTCATGGTGTAGCAGGAATTCGACTCGACAGGCATTGTCATCATGCCGGCATTGGAACTTCCGGTGTAACCACTGGTCTCCCCCGTGGTCAGATTGTCAAGAGTCACCGTCGCCGCCCCAAGATTGGATCTGAACGAAAGCTCCAGAATTCCCGTCATGACGTGGTAATGACATTCAATCGGGCTTAACGCGGCAGAACGGTTAGTACGTGTCTCCGGAATGATGTCCTCAAAAATGCGGATTACAACAATCGTGTTGTCTTCCGAGTTGCTCATAGGGCTCTCAAGAGCCAGCGCTGACAGCGCCAATAGGATCATACTTTTCATTGTAATAGGTTCTTTAAATGTTTCATCCGCAAAGTTCGTAATAAAGGAAGTATCTACAATGAAAATAAGTATTAACAGTACCCGATTGCATACGATTGAATGTCAAGCGATTGGCGAAGTGTTAAAATCCCGAATCCAAACAGGGCCTTCCAAGTCAGCCTATTTCAGGCGATTACGGGAAGCGGCCACGGCGGCAGGCTTGTAACAAATTATTTATCAGGTAATTGCTCCAATCAACCTATAAAATCGAGAAAGAACACCTTGTTCTCTGAATCCAATTTTGAAATCCAAGACCTTAACCTGACCCGTTTTGTGTAGACGCTCTGCACCGTGTAGCCCATTACCCTCGCTATTGTCTTGGCGTCAAAACCAAGGATGTTCAGAGCGATGAAACGAAAGTCATTGTCCGTCGCGTCCGGGAGCTCGCAACGCAGTTTCTTCATGATTCCGTTGAGGTTCTCGTTTATCATGCGTTCCAACTTCCGTTGGTTGCATCCGTCAATCACACTGACAATCCTTTTGACTTTCAGATAAATCCGGTCTTTCTCCTTGCCGCTGCCCACTGTCTCCCAATACTCGGTGCACAGGTCATTCAACTGGCTGTACTGGCGTTTGTAAGCCCGTACGAATTCTCTTCTCAAGTTGCCTAATGCCAATTCATTGGCCGATGAGACATTCTGTTCTTCGGCCAGCCTGCGGCTGACAATGTCATTTATGGCGGACATTTCCCCCACACGTCTCGCCCACTTCCTCTTGCTGAAGACATAGACGGCGGACAAGCCCAGAAACACAATCACCGCCAGAAGGACAAAGATCCATTTGGCCAACACCTGAAGCCTTCGGTTCTTCTCGGCAAGCTCCGACTTCGCCTGAAAATAATCCGATTGGGCCCGGACAACCGATTGGTTCAAAGTCAGGATCATCGTCGAGTCTTGAGAGTCGATCAATCGCTCAAGCATATTCAGTGCATCCTTTAGCTGCCCTCTGTGCTTCAGCACCCGATACCTCCAGACGTTGATCAGTTTCGCATCCAGGCCCAAAGCCTCAACCTTAGAGAATATGTCATCGGCGGCCTTGCCTTGACCAGACATTTCCAGGGCGTAGGCATAGACGCAATAATCCGTCAAGGAAGGCCTTCCATTATAGTCCTCAACAGCTTTTCTGAATATTCCCACCCCTTTTTGGGGATCGACCTCGGGGCGTCTCATACAGACCTTGGCCATGTTCAGCAGATGGCGCGCCATAGCGAGTGAGTCCTGGCAAGGGATCGACAGGAACTCAGCATACAGACTGTCCGACTTTGCCCAGTCGTCACAGTCAGCATAATAGCCGGCAAGCCAACCAAGCGTGTTCCAGTAGCGCAAAGTGTCATCCGCCTGGCGGAAAAATCCACAGGCTTCCCGAGCATGGGCTATTTTCTCACTGTAGTTGTAGTTCTTCGCATAGACATCAGACAGGGCTGAGGAAATCAAGCCACGGAACAAGAAGTCTTCAGAGTCGGAAGAATATTCCTTAGCCGTCAAAAGACTTCCGACGGCTTGCTGGTAGTCACCTGCGTTCATCTGGATGACAGCCTGGTAATAGAACGTCTTCATCCTGTCATCGTCTGTGCCATGTCGACGGTAGTAGCGCAAGGCCGGGTGGAGGATGCTCTGGTCAGCGGTGTCGATCCTGTTTCTGTCCAGCGCGGTGGTCAGAAGCAAAGAATACCTGGCTTTCCGCGCATTTGTCCGTAGTGACAGTGTGTCAATGGATTCGATAACTGACAAGGCGCTGTCTGGTCTGGTCCAAACGGTACGCTCCACGAGATTCATCGCGCGATCGGTCACATCGTCGGCACAAGAGGGGAACGCCGAGAGGGCGGTTGCCAAGGCGATGATTCTACTGAATATACGGGATGTTCTCATGTTGCGAAAATATCAATTAATTCAGAGAATGGGGTGCAACTGGAGGTTGCAGTCTGGTAACCGATGGTTGAGAAAATATGCAAAAGAGGTCACTTCGACAGGCTCAGTGGCCGGATACTGGTTCCGTGACCGGAGAAATTGGTCACTGAGCTTGTCGAAGTGACAAAAAGAACTATATGAAAAAAATCAAAAGGACGAAACATCAGAAGATTGAGCGTACGAGACGTCAAAACGTACGAGACGCCGGAAGATCGAAACCGTCCTTTGAAGAAGCCGGATACCAGGCCTTGTAGGTGACAGGGGCTTTCCAGACGAGATAGTCGGTTTCAGGCTTAGAAGCCCAGACATTTCCATCAAACCAGTAAGTCACGGTCTTACTGCCATCATATACGGCAATTTCATCATTTGAGAGAAACTGGGATGGGTCACCATCCTTTCCGTCCGGACTGGCCTTAGTCTGCATTACCGAAGCCTCAATGCGAACCGCATCCGGGTCGGTGGACCAGATGCGCTCCGAGGCGGTCTTGGCGCAACCGGTGAGAATGGCGGCTGCCGCAAGGGGCGCGACTATGGATATTATGTTGATTTTCATATCTTTTCCTCCTTTATTCAGTATACAACGAGCCACCCTCACTTCCTGTCCAAGCAGTGGCCGTGAAGCCCCCGGCAATCACCACATCCTTGCCCACCTTGAGGGTAAGGGTATGGGCTGCATTTGGAAAGAAACTCAAGGACGGGGCTACCCACTCGTAGTTCTTCCCGGCAGCTTTGAAACTTATCTTGAATTCATCTTCATTCATAGTCTGAGGCACGAGGATGCACTCATAGACGGAAGTGCAGTTGCCAGTCTTATCCGCAGCGGAAGTCCATTTCTTAAAATATGGTTTCACATCAGAGGTGGCGGAAATGGCAGAATTTGTCGTTACAGTCAATTTAGCCGTGTTCGTCTCAGGGACAAGATAAAATGAGCGACGCGTCCCTGAAATAACGACATCGCTTATGATATCCGACTGCGGAACTTCCCCATTATTGAACTCCGTACCAAGTTTGAAAGTGACACGCACAAGGCTGAGCATGTGCCCGAATTGAATCTTTAGCTTGCCATCAGTCGTCAGGCAATCTTTCACCACCTTATCTTTAAGAATATAGCTAAGGTAGTCTGAGTTTCTGTTCTCTTCGCTCTGTTCGGCCTCAACCTCGCACAAGAGATCGGGATATGACCTATAGAAGTGATTAGTCTTTCATTTGTCACGATCCTTAAAGCAAGGGGCGATGGCATATATGGTCACCTCATCATCCGCACCACCCCACAGCTGCGTCTTTTCCGGAATCCATTCACCGGAAGCGGATTTCGAGAACTTCGTGTTAGCGAATGAATATTTCGAATTTGTCTTGTCAGTCACCATCAGGTCGAACTCAGTGATGTTGTCCGTGGTGTACGAGCCCTTGGTCGCCGGAGCGACCTCAGTGCTCACGCGGACGACGTGATCATGCGGGAAATTGCCCTCCGCAGGGGTCTGCTCGGCCTGCTGCTTGCTGCATCCTGCCGCCCCAAGAGGGTTAGCAGGAGCGCAAGGCCTGAGCCGCAGATTATATTGGCTTTGTGCATCATCGTTTATTTATCTGCTACTTTGATGTCGTCGTCGGGGTAATTATAATCGTCTGATCTCTTACTACTGTCACCGACCTTCTTATTTCCTAAATCCGTTTTGGTCTGCTCGTCTATCGTGCACACGCAGTTTTTGAAAGTCACATTGCTTGCGTCTGCCCCGATGGCAATTCCTGTTGCGGAAACGTCATCACCATCCTTCTTAATCGAGCCTTCGAACTGACAATTTTCGAACTTTCCATTGCTACTAGATAAATAGCCTACAAGACCTCCGCACCATTCTTTTGTGACGGTAACACTCCCTTTCATGGTGCAATTAGAGAATTCGTGATCTCCGTTACCAAACCAACCGCAAAGGCCTCCTACATTCATCTTTCCTTTCACTGAGGCATTAGCAGAACAATCTTTGACAGTGCTTACATTACTACTTTGGACATGTCCGACAATCCCTCCAACATACTCACCATCCCAGTTACCATCCCCGCTACCGACAATTTCGCCCGAAAGGAAATGACAATTGGAAACGGTGCTGCCCGAAATGCTGCCAGCCAGTCCTCCGACATTTGAATTTCCGCTCACATTGACGCTTGCAGTGCAGTTCTCCATCGTAGAATAATTAAAACCACCTACGATTCCCCCTACATAATGCACACTTGCCTTTACCGAGCCGGAACAAATCCTTACGTTTTTGACACTTCCATTCCTGATATTGCCAAAGAGTCCGGCATAGGAGCCTGTTATGTCCACATTCAAGTCGTAGACCTCTTTATTATCACCGTCAAAATGTCCTTTAAATTCATTTGGGAAATTCCCGATCGGAGTCCATTTTTTGCCAGCGAGATCAAAGTTCGCGGTCTGACGGAAATACTTGCCTTCGTAAGAAGTACCACCGTTCACCTGCTGAGCAAGGTAGGCGAGCTGGGCTGAGGTTGAGATGAGGTACGGATCTGTTTCAGAGCCCGAGCCGTTTGCAAAGCCTGTGGCGACAGTGCCGTCCCAGACGTCGGCGTTCACCTGAGTCTCGCCTCCCGGTAGATGGGTTGGATCTTCAGTCCACCCACCCACGGTGATGCGGTCCGTGTCGAGTTCGATCTTGTCCTTGCCGAGACGCATCTTCATCTCGTAGGCGGAACCAGCCTTGAGGCCTCCCTCAACAAGCCCGCCTGAAGGTACGACGTAGTTGAGGACAGTGCCCTCCGACATCTTGACTTGCAGCATCTTGGCTCCGGCCTTCTGCCCGTCGCCAGGAAAGAACACGGCTTCATACTTGAGGGCGGTTGGGTTCTGGGCATCTTCAACCTTGTGAAGTTTTATGTCCAGGCCAGCCGCATCGGAGGCGGCAGCGACAGTGCCTTTAGTGGCGTTGAGGACAACCTTGGATGAAGTGCCGAGAAGGACAGCGTCTTTGACAGTCACGTCAGAAGCGAACTGGTTGCCCTTCTCGAAGTTGAAGGTCAACTTCACAAGACGGTGACCGAAAGAGATCAGGATTTTACCGTCTTGGAAGTCATTATTGCTGTCATTCGGGACGAAACCAATATAAGCCCAACTGACCAAGTCCGCAGCCAAAGTGCCGGAAGTCTGGTCTGATGGAATCTCAAAATTCACCGCATCTGCCGCAGAACCTTCCGCATACGGGGCATAGGCATAGACATTGGCCGCATCCGTGGAGCTCTTCCAAAGCATCTGCTTCTCCGGAGTCCATGCATTTTCAGCCTTGGTCCACTTGACATTGGAGCCGTTATACTTGTCATTTGTGCCATAGTCTATGAACAGGCCGAGAGTCGTCCCGGAATATTCACTGCTCCCCGTCTCGTCCGCGCGGGTCAGCGGGTCGCCGGCATTGGCCGCTATACGCACCACCCCGTCCTCCGGGAAACCGGTCGGCGTCTCAGTGGTCGCCATCTTGTCGCACCCGGCCACCACGGCGAGTGCAAGGGCTGCGCCACAGATGAACGGCGCTGCAAATATGTTAGTTTTGTACATCATCGTCTATTTAACTATTTACTTCGATCCCGTTGTAATCAGAATCTTCTTTATTGCCGGCTTCCCACCCATTTAAAGCCATGTAGGTCTTATTGTCTATCGTGCACACGCAGTCAGTGAAAGTCACATTACCATTGCTATTGTCTGCTCCGATGGCAATTCCTGTATTGGAAACGCCGGTGCCATCCTTCTTAATCGAGCCTTCGAACTGACAACTTTTGAACGATCCTTTGCTATTTTCATCTAAATAGCCTACAAGACCTCCGCAATTACTACCGGTGACAGTAATTGTCCCTTTCATAGTACAATTAGAGAATACGTGATCCCCCTTTACCAAACCAACCACTCCTCCGACATTTGACTTACCACTCACATTGACGCTCGCAGTGCAGTTCTCAATTTGACCGTTATCAATGTGACCCACGATTCCTCCTGCTGCACTATCATGAGCATCATTATCTGTCCTCACCGATCCGGAACGAATATTCACGTTCTTGACACTTCCACCCGAGATACGCCCAAAAAGTCCTGCATAATACGGGGAACCGTCCACCTTCAAGCCGAAAATTTCGTGATTGTTTCCGTCAAAGTGCCCTGAAAAACAGCCAGACATCTCCCCGATTGGTGTCCATTTTTTGTCAGCAAGATTAAGGTCATCGGTGAGTTTGAAGTACGTGTTTTCGTAGGTGTACACATCGTTCACCTGCTGAGCAAGGTAGGCGAGCTGGGCGCAGCTGTTGATGAGAATAGGCTTGTCTTCAGTTTTGCCAAGTTCGCTGCCGTCCGCATCTTGAGTGGCGAAGGCAGTGACTGTCTGGCCATCCCAGGTGTCAACAGGGTCGGTCTCACCGGCAGGCAGGTCGACACCTTTCGTCCATTCGTTCACGCTGACACTGCCGACCTTGACAGTCTCCTTGCCGACGTAGAGCTCGAAGGTGTAGGCGTAGCCAGCAATCAGTTCCGGAACACCCTTGACCCAAAGAACGTCACCAGAAGAATCCTGTGTCCCATAGCCCTTGACATTCATGTAGATGAAATATTTGTCGCTGTTTTCACCTTTTTTGTTAGGACTGACTATCGCCGTATACGTGTTTCCTACTGTGCCTCTGTTGTAGTATTGTTCCAGAGGTTTATCGTCTTTATCCAAGACCAAAGGAAAGTCGACCATATTACTATAGTCTTGCGGGTTAAAGCCAATGGTAAGGTAATTGATATAGGTTTCCCCTTCTTTGTACTGGTCCAAATAGCCGGCGATCTTGATTTTCACAAGAGCGTTTTCGCGAAACAGGCTAGTAGACAAGATGCGATCTGTAGGGATATAATTACACGTATTTTTTACATACATGCGATCCGCAGCAGCCAGCTTTTCTTTAGTGGACTGGTCAGTAGGGAGCGTGGTGTAGCCAACCGGGTATTGTGCAATAAACGTGAGATCGTTCTTGTCCCACTTGAGGTACTCGCCGGAGTTCTCAGGAGCCCAAGTGCCGCCATTGAGCTTGTAGACCACGGTCTTGCCGGCGTTGGTGACGGAGATGCGGTCGCCTTCGTTGAATTTCATCTGCTCTTCTATAGTACTGCCGAGCGGATTGCTCTTGGTA
>DJRG01000075.1:25985-35409 GCA_002438845.1 Bacteroidales bacterium UBA6366 | reverse complement strand
ACCTTTGGGTGAATTTACAGCAGCGTCAGCGGCCAAGGCGGTCGAATGGCGGTTGTGAATTGCTTTCGTTCTTTGTACCTTTGGGTGAATTTACAGCCAGGAGTATCCTTATATTTTCGCTCCGGGGTTGTGAATTGCTTTCGTTCTTTGTACCTTTGGGTGAATTTACAGCACTCTACTTGTACGCCTAAAGCGTTTCGCCGTTGTGAATTGCTTTCGTTCTTTGTACCTTTGGGTGAATTTACAGCTCAATCTCTGCAAGATGTTGTTGGTCAGAGGGTTATGAACTGTGATAGAAAGCGGAAATCCTGGTCTTTTCAGACCGGGATTTCTTTGTTTATCAAGGGTTTGGAGATTCTGTCAGAAGAGTTCGAGCTGCTGCTCTACTTGGGGAAGAGGGGAGGAATCTTTTCCGATGAACAACTCCATGCTGCCGAACTGTTTGTCGGTGATGTATAGGATACCGATGTTTCCTTTTGGGGGTAGTATGCGCTTTACACGTAGGATATAAACATCAGCACTTTCTTTTGAGGGGCAATGTCTTAGGTAGATTGAAAACTGGAACATCGTGAAGCCATATTCAATGAGACTCTTCCTGAAAGCCGAGGCGGCTTTCATGTCTTTCTTTGTCGCGACAGGCAAATCAAACAAGACGAGAACCCACATAGCCCGATATTTACTGTATCTGGTTTCTACATTGAGGGAAAAACTATCTTCCGGCATACTCCACTAAAACATTTGTACAATGAGGCTGTGGTAGTGGACACAGCGACCATCAAAGGACTCTTGTGTCCGTCTATGTTCACATCAAGGACAGGAATGGTCAAGAGCCTCGCTTTAATGCTCTTGCTCAATTCCTTGTCGTCAGGAAATTCGTCCATCGTTCGAAGAACCAGCCTGTCCACAAATGGTCTGTATGGCTCCATGATGTCATCGGCAAGGCAATAGTCGTTGTACTTGTTGTGGTGATGGATTCCAAGCAGCGGTAGCATCCCGCTGGCTACCAAGGCTCTGGCGACAATGGCACGGAGAATGGCATAACCATAATTCAGAAGATTGTTCGGGTATTCACCGAACTGGTTCCGGATAAAACGGGTCTCGAACACATTTTTCCAGTAATAAGCCGCTGCGCGCCCCTCCAGATTTTCCGAGTCTCCACTTTTGACCGAAGCGGCCCAAGCGAGCATATTTCTGGCTTCCTCTCCGGAGACATATTTCAGAACGGCCGCCTGATTGCGGATCTTGCACTCGACGGTTTGTTGCCATAATTGCTTTTTGAGAGGCAGGGAAGCGTCAAGCTGGTTCCTGAAACGCTCGTTTTGTGAGGAATGGCCTTGAAGCGTCAGCATCAAGCCAGTAGGCATGTGTTTGGAATCGCACGTGACCAAGGCCACATTCTCCTCCAACAGCGCGGACATCAGCCCGGAAGTAAATGTCACCTGCTGGTTGTCAACAACAATTACACCGATGTCCTCGACGGGAATCGTGCGTACCTGTTCAGAATACTCATCCGGATCATCCGCCACAAGACGGATGACCAGCTGCTTCATCCTATAGGACAGATAGGCGGGGTTTCCGAAATATAATGTTCTCTTAATCATATTCGCCTACTGAGACTATTTCTCCTATGTGATTGATGCGGACTTTGACAATGCCCGATAATATATTCAGTGATTGCACACACTTCCATGTAATATCCTTTAACGACAAGTCATATCCTAATGTTGTTTCTAGATGATGCCTAAAATAATACTCTTGGCAAACCTTCTTATTACTCATCTTTTGTAGCCTAAACAAATTCGGACTGATTATTGAATAATTGCCTGGATCCATAAGGTTGACTTTCTTGGGATCAAAGCCAGTCTTTTCATTAGGAAATACGAACATCTCGTTGCTTTTCATTGTAAACAAAAACTTCCAGCCTTTGTCAGAGTTATACTTCTTATCTATTATTGACAGCCCTGATGCTTTCCTTCTGACAGCTTCATAGAATGGCACTATATGTCCTTGAATATTCCCATCCGCATCTTCGAATATAGCTGCGTGATGATTGTTTCTGAAATTCACGAAATCAGACGGAATAGGATTACCCTCGCGATCAAGAATCTCACGGCCAAAGTTATCCCTCTTGATTCTGATAGGATCAAGATCAAACCTCTCCGCTATGGTCACGCTTCTCAGCACAATCCCTTTCTCCTTATCGAACCAGATCGGATTTTCGTCCAGATTTACAAACGCTTTCTTCGGGTCATTTCCGAACTCGGCCAAACGTGCCCTTAATATTCTCTGAACCTTGCCGTCCATCACTTTCTCAACGCTCAGGTTTGGATCGATCGGTTTTCTGATGGAGTATACATTCACGAACCGGACGCATTTAACTTTTTCAGGGACCTTTCTCGAATGATTGTCGTCCAGCCATATAGGATTCTTGTCCAAAGAATTGACACCGGAGAAAGCCTTCTTCGGATCGCCATTGAACTGCGACAACCTCAATAACAACGTCGCCTTGATCTCACTGGATGCAACAGATGCAATCTGATCCTCGTCCATCTTCGCGTTGACTTTCACAAAATACGCCTCATAGCGTCTCCTCTGCCCGTAAACCTGCTCCTTGTGCAGAAGACCACGTGGTGTCAGGCATTTAGTTACCTTGACTTCCTCCTTTGTCTTGATCCGGTTATAGTTCTCGGTCATCACTTTGTTCTTAGCCTTGATCGACACAAGAATGCTTCCAAGCTGTTCACGAACGGCCCGCCTCATCTGGTCGAGAGGCATCGGCGGAACTATCAATCTCTTAGAACCGGAAAGATAAGTCTCTTTCATCATAATCCCGTATATGGAGGAAGACTTGTCACTCTTGGCGTTCAGGTTGTTCAAGTACTGAATATGTGCGAGTTTTGTGAACGCTATGGTGATCGCATCCATAGCGTGGTGTCTATGGTCATTTCTTTTCGTCCAATCCTTTATCTTACGAATATCCTTACCGTCGGACGATGTGATCGTCTCTACAAGCCCGGCGGCTTCGAACTTCGGCATATTCAGTTCCTTCATGACATTTACCAAGCCCCATTCCTCCCGCAGTCTGTCAGTAATGGAACCAGTGGTGCTTACCACCACGCGTACATATTCAAGAAGTATCTCGCGAGCCTTCTTGGCGATGTACTGTGTGTCCCTCAAATCGCGTTCAACAAAGCCCTCGGGAATGTTTGAGGCGTCGCGAAGCAGGTTGTCCCGCTTTGTCCGTGAGATGCCGCCTGACTCAAATAGTTTCTGAACGCGCAGCCTGTAATCTTCAAGACCGGTTTCTCCATACTTGTTCTTGACATAATCGTAGGCTGTATCCTTCCCCTTTTCAAGGTTTATGTCCCTGTATTCCAGAGTCTTGTTGGAAAGGGAGTCGTTGAACAGCACCGCCTGTGGTATGATATGTTCAATGTCAATCTCTCTGCTGAACAACTTCTCCTCCGGAACATATTGGTTGGAATACAATGTTTTATAGCCGTTGTTCTTAAGTTCTTCGTACAATTTGTATTTCAGAATGTCGTTCCTGCTCACATAGGTTAGGTGAAACCTGTCTTCAAGAATTGTTTTGATCCGCTCGTTCTCCTTGTTGTTTGACGCGATCGATTCAGTTGCCTTCGCCCTTTCTTCCTGGGAAGATTTAAGCTCGCGTGCCAACTCAATGTGAATCTCGTCCGGCTTGCCGTACCTATCACCGACAGCATTGATCACATTGACCATCTGGTTGAGAATCTTTTCCACAACCGGATTCCTGAGGGAGTTCTTCGGTATCTCATCAAGGCGTTCCTTAAGGATTTTGTTGTCAATCTGTTCCTTTGTCAAGGACTGTTTGGAATGATTGTAGCCGGCGCAGATGCAGGCGACACTATATTCATTGCCATCCATCATGTATGGAAGAATATTCCGCATCGCCTTGTGGCTCAGGGAGGCGTAATCCTGTTTGAAGGATATCGACGCTGCCATCTTGGCAAGATCATCCGGCATAGCGCAGAGTTCACCGATCTTCTTGACCAGACTCTCATTACCAGTCTGCGAGTTATCCCCTTCGTATGAATATAACAGATGCCATAGTTTGAAAAGAGGCTGCCGCTCATATTCCTCCTTCGAAAGAAGTGCGTCATATTCAAGGACTTCGGAATTGAAATGATTCTTGTCGAATCCGACCTTTAACGTATGTATAAGCTCCTCCGGGCGCATTTTGGAATATTCATAATCCATTCCATCGGTCATTGAGATGATTTCGAGGAATTTTGAATATAATTTTGACAGGGTTTCGTTGCCTTCAATGGCATTGAAGTTCATTTCCAGCTCCTTTGGCTTCTTGAACAAAAGTTTCAGAATGTCATTTGATGACATTCTGTCTTTGACATGAAGCGCTTCGGCGAGCCTTTCCTTTTCCTCTTGCTCCAATGGACGCTGTTCGCCGGTTGCCTTGTTTGTGACTATGACATTATTGATCTTCTGCCACATTCTGAACTCCTGAAACAGCGGTGAAGACACAGGCGCGACCTTGCATCCACGGATTTTCCGGACCGTCTTTCCATTGACGACAACGTCAACCTTCCGGCTCTCCAGCTCACAATAACCTATCAATCCCTTTTGGGATTTGAGTCTTCTTTGGAAGAATATCACAACGTCCTTGATTTCCTTCTTAAGATCGGCAGTCATTTCCGGATGGAAGGAGGCTTGCTTTTCCCAGATGACCTCGAACTCATCAAGGTAATCCTGTCGGTAGAAGACTTTTTTTTTCGTGCTGAAGTGCGGGTCTTTCTGAATATTCGAGTATAGGAACTGTCCGACAGTCTGCTTGTTGAAGTACAGCTCCTTGCTGCGGTCACTTATATTCCCAAGGTAACCGCTTGAGGACCCGATGTTGCCGGCTATTTCGCAAAGCACGTAAGCCACCTGATCCATAGGGAGTTGTCTCTCAATAGCCGATGAACGCCATTCGTAGGCTTTGACCTTTTTGTCCTTGCCCTTGTTGTCGGCGGTTGTGATCTTGTACTTGGCGAAGAATAGCTTCGACAACGATGATTTGCTCTTTCCTTCGGCCTGTTGCCAGAACTCATCTGTCAGGTATTCCGGATAGTAAGATGACTGCGTCTTCCAGACTTTCCTGAATTCCGCCACCAGATCCGAGGCGTAGAATTCAGGCAGTGCGTTATTCCCTTTTCTGACAAGCTCGTAGCAATACTGTCCGGGAGTTTTGTCCTCATCGTATAGCATCTTCGCGACCGCCATACCGTCAACAAGATGCCCGTCCTCGTCGGCATTCAGCTTCCTGTTGCTTTTGTAGCCACGCTTCTTGTTGATCATCAGCAGGACGCGGGACAATTCTGACAGAGATATCATCTCCGTGCATGCTTTCGAGCGCAGCATGTAAGTTTCGAAAGTTGATTTGTTGCCATGTTCCGCCAATATGGTCGAGTCGTCAATCCAGCCAAGTTCCTTTAAGATGGAGATCAACTCATTTCTTCTTAGTTTGTACCGCTGAAGATTCCGGCGCATTGAGCGTTTCAGCCGACGGTCTGTGTTCGTGGTGACGGCCTTGCCTTTCTCGAAGGCGTCTTTCTCATCGGTCGTCAAAGGATTGACTCTTACTCCGGCTTTGATGATGGATGATCTCTCTTCGTTATTTTCCGCTTGGTTTACCATTGCCCAGCCTATGCTGGTGGTTCCCAGATCAAGTCCTAGTATCTTTTTCATTATATGGCTGTTATTGTATTAATTCTCACCTAAGTTACACTTAATTCTTTAATGGACAAATAATTTTTCGTAAATATTTGCATGAAAGATATAATTGATTAACTTTGCGGTTACAATAACGAAGCAATTCACAATAAGGATTATTCCGTTGTGCAAACATTTAGAGCGGGTCTTTGGACTCGCTTTTTTGTTTTATGGGGTAAGAAAAATCCCCGGATCCGTGTTTGGCGTGATACCGGGGATGGAAATATTATTATGTAGAAGTGGGCTAAAAAATCAGCATGAATGTGATGGCCGCGAAGGCTGCGCCGGCGATAGGGCCGAGGACCGGGATCCAGCTGTAGGACCAGCCGCTGTCACGCTTGGGACTCTTCATCGGGAGGATGGCGTGGGCGATTCTCGGGGCGAAGTCTCTGGCTGGGTTGATCGCATAGCCGGTCGCTCCGCCCAGGGACATTCCGATGGCCATGATCAACATGGTGACCGGGAAGGCTCCGACTGTGCCGAGGCCGATGTCAGCAGAGTTGCCTGGAGCGGAAAACATCAGGATGCAGAGCACCAGAAGCCATGTTCCGACGAACTCGCAGAAGAAGTTCCTGCCGGGATTGTGGATCGCTGGCATCGTGCAGAATGTCCCGAGTTTTGTGTCCGTATCCTCGGTCGCGTCATAGTGATCCTTGTAGAATGCCCACACGAGGGCGGCTCCGAAAAATCCGCCGAGCATCTGGGCTATGATGTAGCCGGGAACCAATGCCCAGGAGAACGAACCGGCCACTGCGAGACCGATCGAGACGGCAGGGTTGAGGTGAGCCCCTGAATATGGACCGGCGATGAACACGCCACACATGACCGCGAAGCCCCAGGCCATTGTGACTACAGTCCAGCCGGCTCCTTTACCTTTTGACTTTTCGAGACTTGTGCACGCGCAGACTCCGTCACCCAAAAGGATGAGGACAAGAGTGCCGAGAAACTCGGCGAGATAAGGATTCATATTCGTTAATTCTTTTATTTCGTAAGTGTCCTGCTGATTGCCTCCGCCCAGCCTGCTTTGGCGGCTTTGACAGTGGCTTCGTCCATGGATGGGGTGAAGACACGCTCTGACTGCCATTGTTTCTTCACTTCGTCAATGCTCTCCCAGAAGCCGACGGCGAGGCCTGCGAGGTAGGCGGCTCCAAGCGCGGTGGTCTCCGTGACTTTAGGCCGGATGACCTTTGCACCGAGAATGTCGGACTGGAACTGCATCATCAGATTGTTCCGGGACGCTCCGCCGTCTACCTTGAGTTCGCCCAGGTGGATGCCGGAATCCTTCTCCATGGCGGCGACAATGTCCATGGTCTGGAAAGCTATTCCTTCGAGAGCGGCGCGGGCTATGTGAGCTGAAGTTGTGCCACGGGAGATTCCTAATATGCTTCCTTTGGCGTATGGATCCCAGTACGGTGCGCCCAAACCTGTAAGGGCCGGGACCATGTACACTCCGCCGTTGTCCGGCACAGATTCGGCCAAGACCTCGACCTCCGAGGAACTCTTGATTATCCCGAGACCGTCGCGAAGCCACTGAACCACAGACCCGGCCACGAATATCGACCCCTCCAAAGCGTAGTTTATCTTGTCTCCGATCTTCCATGCGATGGTGGCCAAAAGATTGTTGTGCGACATGATCGGCTTCTCGCCGGTGTTCATCAAAAGGAAGCATCCCGTTCCGTAAGTGTTTTTCACAGAGCCTGGTTCAGTGCACATCTGACCGAACAAGGCTGCCTGCTGGTCTCCGGCGATGCCTGCCACAGGAACTTCCCCGCCGAGCAGACTGGTCTGACCGTAGATCTCTGAGGAAGACTTCACCTGAGGCATCATCGAGAGCGGAATATTTAGAATGTCTAGGAGTTCCTCGTCCCACTGGAGAGTGTTGATGTTGAACAGCATAGTGCGGGACGCATTGCTGACATCTGTGACGTGCTCGTGGCCACCGGTCAGATTCCACACGAGCCAGCTGTCCACGGTCCCGAAGCGCAGCTTGCCTTGTTCCGCGCGCTCTCTGGCACCCGGCACATTATCCAGAATCCAGCGGATTTTCGTACCTGAGAAATAAGCGTCAATGATCAACCCGGTCTTCTTTCGGATAAGCTCCGTCATCCCGGCGGCCTTGAGGGAATCACAGAAATCGGAAGTCCTCCTGTCCTGCCAGACGATTGCATGGCAGATCGGCTTTCCGGTCTCCGCGTCCCAGACAATTGTGGTCTCGCGCTGGTTGGTTATCCCTATCGCGGCGATGTCCGATCCTCCAAGTCCCAGCGACGCCACGGCTTCCGTCATGACCGCATATTCGGAAGACCAGATGTCCATCGGGTCGTGTTCCACCAGCCCCGGTTTAGGGAAGTGTTGGGTGAACTCTTTCTGGCACACGGCCTTGGCTTCCCCCTTTCTGTTGAAGACGATGGCTCTCGACGAGCTTGTGCCCTGATCAAGGGCAAGAATATATTCTTTCATATTCAAAAATTTATGAATATAAATGTGTTAGTAATCAGATGGTTTTTGCCGCCACAAAAGCGACCGACCAAACGAGGATCGCCTTCGCTTGACCGGACAAAAATAAGTAAATTCCCAAATAACTCCAAGGGCAGAACCAATTACTGACTTTTCCGTCGGATGACAGCGAGGTATGTGAGCAGGATGACGTTCATCATCAATGCATAGACTATGGCAGGGATAGCCATCTCGCCATTGTTGAACACCTGAGGTGAAACGGCCATGGCGATTGCCTGTGCGGCGTTCTGCATTCCAACTTCAATCACGATTGTCCGTCTGGAGGATTTGTCGAGCCTGAACATTCCGGCGAGAATGGCTCCACATCCCATAGCCGCGAGAATAAGAGCTCCGCATGAAAGTCCGAGCACGCCGATGTTGTCGATGATCTCCCTGGCGTACTGGATGAAAAACACAGCGGCCAGAAGCATCAGCGCAGGAAAGGCCAGACGCCCGATAACGGCTCCGACCCGTTTCGCCAGAGCAGGGAACCACCGTCTGAATCCAGTCCCTAAAGCCATCGGCAGGAACACCAGCACGATGTTCTGCACGAGCAGACGCCCCACAGGAAGGGAAATCACAGTCTCTTCTTTCAAGGACACGAATCTGGTCACGAATTCCATAATGACCGGGATCGTCACAAGTGTCACGACGCTGCTAAGTGCGGTCAATGTGACGGACAGCGCAACATTCCCTTTGGCGAGCATAGAGAACACATTGGACGAACTACCGCCAGGGCAGCAAGCCACCAACATCAATCCGATGAAAGCTACAGCCGGTAGGTTGAAGGCCACAGCTACGATGAAAGCGATGACCGGAAGCATCACCAACTGCCCGACAAGCCCTGCCGCGACCGCTTTCGGGTGTCTGGCGACCTGCCTGAACGAAGCCACATCCAGCTCAATCCCGAGTTGGAACATCAGAACTATCAGAATCGGCAGTACTATCCAGATCGTGTTCATCGCAGTTTTTTTCCTGCAAAGATAACCTTTTCCCGCCAACAACCACAAGATGTCTGTCAATGAATATACCAATGAATATCCCGGCGAGAACCTTCGTAGTTGACATCGCGGTTACCACCCCACCCTGTTTGCCATTCTATCCTCGGGTGCAATGTCGGCCTTATTGCCCCCGCAGCCGCCGACACCGGTATGTTCGGGTGCGAGGCTGCCCTTAT
>DJRG01000075.1:269-25879 GCA_002438845.1 Bacteroidales bacterium UBA6366 | reverse complement strand
AGGCTGCCCTTATTGCCCCCGCGGTTGCTGACACCGGTAACTCCGGGTGCGAGGTGAACCTTTTTGCCTCCGCGGCTGCCTGGTGTGATAGAGTCGGGTGCGGATGGTGTATTCCCGCACCCGAGCCGCAGGTTTCCGGCGATAAATACCAGTGAATACTTGCCGCCTTTAACCTTGTGGTCAGGGGGCAAAAAGACCAGTTTTGCACCCAAAGCCATTTCGACAGCACACTCTGGGTGCAGAAAGGAGGATATTGCCCCCGAACCGCCTACGCTGCCTCCATCGTTCCTATTTGGCGGACAAGGGAAATAGTGAATCCACATCGTACTGGGTGAGACCCAGAATCCGGCGAATCTGGCCGTTGGAAGAATGGTAGCTCTGACGCAGCATGCGGGCCAGATCCAGTTTTTGAGGCCTCGTCAGTTCTCTCAGCGAGTTGGTGCCGTAATTTTGCATAAGAAGTTTGCTGACCTGTGTGAAAAGCTCTTGGTCTGTAAGAAACTCCCCATCGTCAAGCTCGTTTGCCAGTTCACCGTATGCCTCGACATTCTTGCTGATCATCGAGAAGTAGTGATGGGCGTTGCGGAACATCGCTTTGCCAAGCTCGGTGGCACAGAACGAGACAGGTGAGATATGCCCGTTGATTACAAGACAGTCACCGGCCAATTCTCCACCCCTGCTCCGAAGCAACTTTCTGGCTTCCCTGTAGGAGAAGTCACCCAACGGTCTCCCGATCTGATAGTCTCCGAAATAGAACCTCCCTGTTCCCCAAGGGTCGGAATAAGGCGTGCGGTCAGGATCCGCCACATAGCCATTCCTGTTGACGTAGACAATCGTATTTCTCAGCGTTCTCAGATCTTTGATAGGTTTTAAAGACATTGTGAAGCGCCGGATGGACTCCTTTCGTCCCTTTGAGGTCAGGTACCATTTCAGATGTCTCCTAAAAAGAGCGAAAAAACGCCTGATGTCATCCTCATTCCCGCTCACTACCAGATGAATATGATTGTTCATGATCTCAAAGGCGACAATAATCACGGTCTCGATGTCTTTATGGCATCTGGCCAGAAGGTTGATCGCATAACGAAAGTCCTCAGCGTCCGCGAAGAGCAGCGGAGTGTCTATTCCCGGTGTGTAAAGATGCCACCAAGGGCAACCTTTGGCAAAGGTTGTCTCGCAGATCCGTTCAGACTCGGCATAAGAAGCTCTTTTCATAGTTCAAAAATATTTGGCGGGTGCGTTCAGGCCGTTCTCGCCCCCGCGATGTTAATAATCAGTGGTTACGGGTGCAGCAACGGCTATTTTGCCCCCGAGACATAGTGACGCAGGTAAAAACAAAAAAGCGGGTCAGGTGCGATATAACCTAACTCGCTTTGCGGATTCTTTGCCCCGCGGCATTCAGTCTTGCCAACAAATAAAGCAATAATCCGTGAATATACCAAATCTCGGGGTAGAGACAAAAAGCAGGCAGAGTCAAAAGCAGGGCATAAAGCGATGTTCCAAATATCCTTGTTCCGGGAATATCATAGAATATTATTTCAGAAACATGATCCCCTTGAGGTTGACACGCATCGAGTCTCCTTCGTTGTCGGTCGAGATGTGGTCTGTAAAGAACACACCGTTGTCCCCGTGGAAGTACAAGGGGTTGCTTCCGTTCTTTTTCCGCGCCCTGTCAACCTCACTCAGCGGAATCGCCAACCTTACCGAATCGGCTGAGACCGTCACAAAGACTGTGTCCGCTAAGGGTACTGAGCCATTGAAATTAATGCTTTCAAAGCGGGTGCACCCATCCGGAATCTTAAAAGCCCCTTCCGTGTTGATCTCCAGCCATCGGAATGCGCTGTCATCGACTGCCACGGTATCTGCCTGGCATCTGTCTGCCCAACTGCCGAAGTTCCAGAACCCAACCGCCGTGTCAACAATCTCACGCACGACTTTCTCGTGATATTGAATGAAGAGATATTCCATTTTCCGGTCAATTCCCACCACAGACGCTGAATCACATGATTCCATAATCTCTGAATATCTTGCCGAGTCCAAAGGGAACCTGATGTCAGGGGAGACCGATGACATAGCTTTCTTGACATCGCTGACTAGGGCTCTGCGGGACAGTGCGGCGAAATTCTGAGGTCCGACGGACGAAAGGATCGCAAGAGCGAAAAAGGACAGCGGTATCCAGCGGAATGTTTTTGACTTGTTGACCGTCAGTCCTATGCAGACAACATAGCACCAAGCGTTGAAAAGTATGAGATAAAGTCGGGGTGCGGTGATCCCGTAGTCGCTTACCCTTTTGACGATCCCGACCGTCATCAGCATAAGAAGTGGCAGGAATATGGCAGGCAAAAGCCTCAGCGCCTTGCGGTCGAATCTCCATTTGTCGCGGTCCTCGCGGAATTGCACCGGATAAATCAGGAATATCATCAGCACCAAGCAAAGCATTGAAGCCATCGCCAGTGTTGACACCCACCCCCGCGGCAGGTTCCATTCAAAGATGATCTTCGCCGCATAGACGTAGAGTGTCAGGACGTATGCTCCTAAAAGAGGAAACAGCAGATAGTTGATCAGACCGAGTCCGGCCTTTCCCGGTCTGTCGGCATCATATCTGCCCTTAGCAGGAATCAATTGCATGAACACCATCGGAGCAATGAATATCATGCTGACCCAGAACACGTCCGCAACCACTTTCCAGCCAATCTCAAGACCGAAGAGCATTTTGAACGCGAGAGCGAGCAGATCCAATCCTCCGGCCAGAAGCAGCCCGACCACGAATGCGGTGAATGCTGCGGTGACGCAGTCAATTGTGTGGTTCCAAAGCCCAGTGTCATTGTCAGATTTCCGCCAGACGGGGGCAAGGAATATCCCAGACACGATGATCCACACAAGGGTTGTCGCCGCATTGAACCAACTCATGTCCAACGGCCAGTACCATCGGAACAGAAGGCAGATTCCAAGCCACAAAACGTTGATGGTCAGAATCCAAAGCGGCTTGAAGGTTTTTTCTTCGCCATTTCTCCAGTCCGTGAGCCCGAGTCTGACCGCCAGATTCAGCAGTCCGGATGTTATCGTCCAGAACATCAGAAAGAAAGAGTCTTTTCCCTCGATTTTGTCATCCGAATGAACGAGCACGACAGCCAGAATCGCCGCCGCTGCCATGAAGCAAGACGAGACCGGGAACCTCTTGAAAGTCCCTGCCGCCTTTCCCCACAGGTTTTTGAATGTGGTTTTATTGATCATGTTTTTCAAACAAATTTTCAATCACTATTCTTTAATCACAGTGAGAAGTTGATCGTAGTTATCGACGCAGTCGTATCGGATGTCAGCCCCGCTCAAGTTATTGAAAAGAGCCCTGGCGCAGTCTATCTTTGCCTTCTCGATCGGCCTGAGTTCCATAGTACTCATATCTCCTTTGGTCTCGGCTATGAAGAAGACGTGCTTTACCGTCCCTTTGTTGAACGCAATCGCCCAATCCGGGGAATAATTTCCGACCGGTGTAGGGATCTGGAAGCCTCGGGGAAGTTTTGCATAAACGCAAACCTCTGTGGCCTGATCGAGTGACCTTGCGAACTTTTTCTCATTGTTGTCATCAGAGATGCCATCTGTAAAGACATAATCCTGGATGCTCTTAGTCGCCCTGTACGCCTTCCCTATGTCCTGGCTGCGCTTCTCTTTCGTGAATATGTCGCTGTCGTAGGTCTCCATAAGCTTGTCGTACTGAATGTGCTCCACAATGATAGTCGCCTTTTCATCTTTGATCAACCGGCTGACCTTGGTGATGAACTCTTCCGGATTGCCTCGGAACATTGCAAGTTTCTTAGGACTGATGCCACGGAGGATTGCCGCAGCGGTCTTTCTTGTCAAAGTGCTCCTCTTAGCGATGTCACCTACAAGATCGTATGGAACGGTCGAAGTGCTGACAGTCGTTATACTTTTTGTTGTAGTTTGTTCTCCACCAAAACTGTCCACGTCCTTTTGATTTCCAATTGTCATCACGTACTTTAGTTCCGAAACGAACAGATTAGCGTCAATTGAACGTATGGCATGATCAATCAGTTCTTTGCTGTCATAATGAACTGTGTAGGCATACTTATGATTGATCAGCTTCCAAAGTTCCTGAAACTCTTTCTTGCTGAAGTTCGCGTTAAGGGCATTGTCAGGAGTCTTTGTGCTGTAACCGTTCTCGACCATATTCGTAAGCTCGACTTTTTCATCGTAGATGGACTGAATCAGTTTGTGAACTTCTGCCTCGATTGGCTTAAGGCCAGGGGATATAGGTTGCAATGTTTTGTTTTTCAGATCATCCTTGTACCTCTGAGTGATGTTGTTGTTCTCATCAACATACCCACAGCCAATCAAGAAGGCGGAAATCATTATGGCTTCCTGTCTGTTAATTGTCTGCCTGCCACCATCTGCTCTGGTGACAACTTTACCTTCAAAGAAATTGATGTCAGCTTTTGTCGGCCTCTCTCGGAGCGATTCCTTGGTTTCTCTCTGTAGTCCGTCCACGAAGTCGGTATAACTTTCATTGGCAATGACCGTCAGTTTGTTGACTTCTTGAACATCGTCACCGAGTTCCTGATAATCCATCCTGTTTCCTTGCTGGTCAACACAGAGACGAAGGCCTCGTCCGACTTCCTGGCGTTTTGCGATAGCTGAGTTCGCATGACGAAGAGTGCAAATCTGGAACACATTCGGATTATCCCATCCTTCACGTAGTGCCGAGTGTGAGAATATGAACCTGCATGGTTCATCAAAACTCAGCAGACGCTCCTTGTTCTTAAGGATCAGATCGTAAGCCGAGATGTCATCGGACATATCGCTGCCACGCTTTGTCTCGCTGTCAATGCTGTGCCCGGTCTTCTTGTCAATGGAAAAGTAACCTCTATGCACCTGCGAAACATCGAAACGCCTTAGATATCGCTGGTAACCATCGTCGAAGAGAGAAAGGTTCTCATTCAGATAGTTTGAATATTCCTCCTCGAAGATATTCCAGAACTTTCCCTTGACCTCCTCGCCGGCCTCATTGTAACTTTTGTAATTCGCTACTTCGTCAAGGAAGAAGAGAGACAGGGTCTTGATCCCTTTGTTGAAGAGATCCCGTTCTTTCTCGAAATGCGAGGCGATGGTTTCGCGTATCTGGACTCTTTGCATCGTCTCCTGGCTGCTGTCGCCATAGACTTCGCCCTTGTGGATAGTGATGCCATTCGTGAATGAGACAGAATCATTGTAAACGTTGATGTCAGAGATGGTGAATCCATCATATTCATGAAGTTCCGATGCCGAGTAAAGGCTGTCGTGGACATCGAATTTTCGGGATTCCTTCCTTATGCCGGAAGCACCTTTGACCTCCAACTCAATCCTGGCGACCGGAGGCTTGTTTTTCGACAGAATGATGCTGTCAAGGTACAAGTATGAGCTTGCCCCTCTCAGATTCTTCACCTCAAAGCCTTTCACCTGAATTTTTTTGACTAGTTTCTGTTTGTAGGCATCGAGGGCGTCGAGAGCGTAGATGCAGTTATGGCTGGTCTTATGGGTGGCGGAATAATATAGGGCAAACAGCGGCTTGAATCTTTTCAATGCCGCCTGTGTGGCAGTGCCTTCCATTTTCTGAGGCTCGTCCATGATGATGATCGGCCTGTTGGCCGCGATCACATCAATTGGCTTCCTGCTGCCGAAATCGTCCCTTTCCGAATATATGATGCGGCTTTCTTTGTTCTTGGCACCCTCCTTCAGTGATGAAGCGAAGGCTTGCGTGTTGATGATCATAACATTTATGCCGGCATCACTTGAAAATGAGTCGAGCTGCTGAAGGTTGGAGCTGTTGTAAATGAAGTATCTCGCTTTTTTACCGTAGTACTCCATAAAGTGATCCTCCAACATCCTGAAACTTTTGGCCACGCCCTCTCTGATGGCTATGCTTGGCACCACAACAATGAACTTACTCCATCCGTAACGCTTGTTCAGCTCAAACATAGTCTTGATGTAAACGTAGGTCTTGCCTGTTCCGGTCTCCATCTCGATGTCAAGACCGACTCTTCCCAGATCGTGCGAAAGAGCCTTTGACATAGGAATATTATTGGACTCCTGAATGTTACGGATGTTGGTAGACATGTCTTGGTCAGTGAGTTCGATGTCAGCGTTTCTGAAGCCTGCGTAGTCATCATCATAAGTGATCCGCCCGACATCATTCTTACCTAAGTCCCTGCGGTACTGAAACCCATCCCGAGACGGTTGTCCAGCAAAGGCCGCCACCGTACTCTCCACCGCGTCAGTCTGGTACTGTTGTATCTTGAAGTTGAATTTCATTTGCCAAATACTAACGGTGTTTAATACTTTCTTCTAATTCTCTAAGTTCCAACATGTCTTGTCTGTCTGCTTCTGCGGCATCTAACGCTTTGCGTCTTTTATCGAATTTATCATAAATACGCAAGACTTGTTTTTCCATCTGCTGATTGGAAATGCTTCCTTTTCCAGATAAAACATCTTGTCCCTGAAACGATAGCATGGAGTCAACATTTTTTCTCCAGAAATCAATTGTAAGATCTTTTCGTTCCTTGACACGTAATTCGGCAGATTCCAGAAAGATTGTAACTAACCTGTTCAATTTATCAAGTTCTTCATTGGAAAGGTAGTTCTTTGCGATGATAACATCTTGTCTGCGGACAATGCTCCCTTTCCATGAAGTCAGTCCCATATTCTGTTTTTGAGCATCGGCCCTTTCTATTACAATCTCTGCCGCTGTGTGGTGTGTTACGGCATACAGCAACTTGTTTTGTGTTTCAGCAAAGAACATTTGCGTTGACTTGTCTTCAGAGACATAGTCACTGCTTAATTTGAAAAGGTCTCTCAATTTCTGGTAAAATCTCTTTTCTGATGCGCGTATGTCACGGATTTTCGCGAGCAATTCATCGAAATAGTCAGGCCTTCCATCAGGATTCTTAAGCCGCTCGGTGTCAATGACAAACCCTTTTACCATATACTCCGATAGATTTCTGGTCGCCCATTGCCTGAACTGCGTACCACGTACCCCTTTTATGCGGTAGCCGATGGCCAGCACCATATTCAAAGAATAGTGTTCTACAGGATAAGATTTTCCATCGGTAGCAGTTGTCAAAATTTCTTTGACAACTGCCTTTTTCTGTAATTCGTTTTCCTTTAATATGTTGGCTATATGATAACTGACGGTCTGCTTAGAGGTGGCAAAAAGTTTTGCAATCTGCATCTGACTTAACCAAACCATTCCGTCCGTACTGATCAACACAACGGAAGAAAGACCGTCATCAGTATTATATATTATGATGTCTTCCTGTTGTTCCGCATTCTGGTTATTATCATTAATCTCTTTCATTTTTGTCGATTATGAGCAGTTGTTAAGTTTTTCTTAATAACTTATATGATTCTTCTGATGGTGTCTTTGCTGTAGGCGTTGAAGATTTGCTCGAAGTTGTCGGCGACCTGGTCGGAGGAGAGGGAACTGTCGCGCATGATGAAGTAGTATGGCTTGCGTTTGGCGACTTCGGTGATCACGGTCTCGTTCACATCCTCGTCGAAGCAGGCGATCAGGTAAACACCGTTCACACAGAACACTTCCTTGCCGGCGATCGTCTTTCTTTCGATTTTCGCCGAGAGCGGAAGGTTGCATTCGAGCATCACCTGGAAGAGGAGATCTTCCGGTGCACGGTCAGGCTTTATATTATCATCGAACAGAGTGGCAGCGGAGGATTCCTCTGGCGTGTAATATACATCCCGCATGTTAGAAGTATCCAACTTCAAGACGCGGAAACCAACATCGAGCCGAGCCTGTTCAGTTTCTTTGTCGAACAATCCGTTCCCGTCTTTCTTTGCCGCCTGTTCTTCCAGAATCTTCTTGCCGGCACGGCGGATGCGCTCCTTGCCGATTTCGCAGATGTTCTTGTAACCGGCTTTGTATGCTTCGCTTTTCTCGCTGGTAAGTTCTGGCAACTGGACCATGATGAATTTGCGGTTCCCTTCATCTTCCGTATTAAGTTGCATCACAGCGTGGGCTGTGGTGGCGGAGCCAGAGAAGAAGTCAAGGACAATGCAATCTTTATTAGTGCCGATTTGCAGAAAACGTTTTATGTATCGTATTGGCTTTGGACTTGAAAATACAGCATTACGCATTAAGTCGCGAAGTTCACGAGTGGCTTCTTGCCCATGCCCCACCTCATCAAACGTCCAAACTGTCATAGGTGTTACCCCATCTTGCACCTCTGAAAGGAATAGTTTAGGTACTGGAGAATTGCTGCCGTCAGAGCCGAACCAAATACGATTATCAGCTTTCATTGATTCGAATTTTTCTTTTGTGAATCTCCAGCAATAGCCACTTGGTGGCATAAATTTTTTCCCTGTCGGGCCAGTTATCTCGTAGATTTGCTTTTCTACAGCCGGACCAACAGTGAGATTTCCCACCTTCCAGACTCCTCGAGGGTCATTGTCAGGATTTTTGTAGTCTTTATTTTGTTTCTCACTTCTTGGAAGAAGATTCATTTGGAAAGAATCAATATTCTTAGAATAAATAAGGCAGAAGTCATGGTTTTCGGAGAAAAATTTCTTCAAACTAATCGGTGCATAAGTTCTTTGCCATATAATATTTGCTATAAAATTTCGTTCACCGAATATTTCATCACATATTTTCTTGAGATTAGAATGCTCATGATCATCAATAGAAATAAAAATTGCTCCGTCCTCGGTCAGCAAATCCTTCGCGACCTTCAATCTCGGGTAGATCATGTTCAGCCAATCCGTGTGGAACCGGCCGTTGCTCTCGGAATTGACCTCGTAGTTCTGCAGGACCATATTCCCGTCCTCATCGAACATCCCGCTCCTGTCCCTGAACTCGCCGGCGGTCAGGCTGAAGTCATCCTCGTAGACAAAGTCGTTGCCAGTGTTGTACGGAGGGTCGATGTAGATCATCTTGACCTTCCCGAGGTAGTCCTCTCGAAGAAGTTTAAGCACCTCAAGATTGTCCCCCTCGATGTAGAGATTACCGGTGTTATCAAAGTCCACACTGCTCTCCCTGTCTGGCCGAAGAGTCATGTTGCTCGGACAGTTGGCCATCCTTATAGCTTCACGTTTCCCCGGCCAAGTAAATTGATACCTTTCTTGCAATCCTTCGACAACGTTTTTTGACAGTTCCTGTCTAAGTTTGTCAAAGTCAATTCCTTTCCCGAGAATGTCCTTCCCGTTCTGATCCTTTCCCACAATCATCTCCGTCAGGCAGTTCGGAAACAACTTCCCGATTTTCTCGACATTGACATCTGTGATGTCCTGTGTATGCATATTCAATTTTTCCATTATCATTATAATATTCTCAATGTGTCGTGTTATTTTATATTCCTTTCAGAGACGAGCCAAGGCTGGATTTCAGTTTCTTCAGTTCTTCAAAGTATTCCAGCTTCTTTCTTGGTTGTCTTTCATTACGGGCTTTGCTTTCGAGCCTCTGGATTTGCTTCAGGATTGAAGCTTTAGCATCATCGGTTTGGATTTGTTGCTCAAGGGTTTTGCCATCCTCAATGTTAATGTTGCCTATGGCGATGGCGAGATTATCCCATATAGTGTCAAGGTTGAGCCCTTGAAGAGACAATTTGCAGTCATCTTCGTTTTGCCAGTTGCTAAAGAAGAGTTTTGTGCGCTCAACGGCAAGTTTGATCTCATTGCCAAAATGCAGGGCGATAACCATCTTCTGTGGAATGAGCTTAGTCAGCAACAGGATGTTATTTGGGTCGTAATCTCTTTTTTTCAGTAGAACTTCGATTACATAGACACATTCAACGCCTTCACCTTTGGCAAGAGCCGGAATTGTTGTGGATGAAATCACATTGACGATGTTCAGCCTCGCCACATCCTCATCGAAGTGGTCACGTTGCGCCTGCTTCAAGTCAAACTTGGTGTAGACTGACTTTTTCGGCAACTGCTTGCATACCTCTGTTAATGCTGGTAATCCTAACATATTTATCCTCCTTATCTTACGACCAAAAAACAAATCAGCTCAAAATTATCGATTCCTGTGATCTCTTTGGTGAAAAGTTCTGACTGCACTCCGCTGAGGAAACTGTCGATGTCGCTTTCTTCCTTGACGTTGATTATGCTGCCGACCGCATCACCGAGCAGCTTTGAGTAACGTTCCATCTTGAAACCGTTTCTGGTTTCTTTGTTGAACTCTTTGCATAGTTCGGTCTCAGGCTTGCTCTTTCCTTTGCACAGGCTGCGGAATCTGTCGAGAAGATCTTTGGGCGAAAGGTAGTTCACGACTACCGAACCGTCATACCTCAAATAAACCATATAGAATGGATGAAGACGGTTCTTCTTGTCTATGTTGACACCGTTGTTCCTGTTCTTCAGCACGAATATCACACCTGGTTCCGCATACTTGTTTGATGAGACCACAGCATGAAGACCGAAGGGAGTGAGTTCGGCATTTTCGTGCGTATGCATATATTCAAGTAGATCAAGTCGGAACTCATTGAGGCCAAGATCCATGATGGAGACTCCGTTGCTCATGTCCTCGATGTCAACCACTTCTTCCTGAAGCTTTTTCAGTTGTGCTTTTCTGTATTCAAGATCGCCTTTCTCTTCAGGAGAAATCGGGTTGTCGTCTCCTGTCGATGTCATCACGGAAACTTTCATCCTTGCCTCCACGCGTCCCTTGAGATCGATATATTCATCAAGAGTCATGTCCGGCCAGTAATTCACAAGTTGAATCACCTCATTAGGGGAGCCTATGCGGTCAATACGACCGAAGCGCTGGATTATGCGTACGGGGTTCCAATGGATGTCATAATTGATCAGGTAGTCACAGTCCTGAAGATTCTGTCCCTCGCTTATGCAGTCCGTGGCGATAAGGACATCTATTCCTTCGTTGATCTCAGGATAGATGATGTTTTTTTCTTTCGACATGGGAGAGAAGAGAGTCAGGACCTTGTTGAAGTCCATCTTCTCGTTGGTTTTCAATGTGCTTCGCGCTTCGATGTCTCCTGTGACGATAGCTACATTCAATCCGTATCGGTCTTTGATTCTTCCGGCCAGGTTGTTGTAAAGATAAAGAGCAGTGTCAGAGAAAGCGGTGAATATGAGGACTTTCCGGTTGCTTTTATTGATAGGGTGCTCGAACTTGCCTCGTAGATCTGAGATCAATTGTTGAAGCTTACTGTCGTGTTCAGGCGTGATGTCAAGAAGCATAAGCCTTGTCAGCTCCAACTCATCCAAGTCATCCTTAAGATATTTCTTCCACGAAATGTAATCGAGATCCTCCAGAGCGATGCGGTTTTTTCTTGTGCCGATAAATGCTTCATTTTCCTGATCTTCGATGTCAAGATCATAGCTGTTGGCTTCCTGCACGTCAATCTCTGATTCGTGATTGTCAATTCGATTAATAGTGTCTTGTATGAGATTCTGAACTCTTTCAAGTGTAAGCCTGAAAGAGTTCACAGAACTCTCCAGGCGTTTCAGCATGTTGATGCTCATCAGTCTCCTGATACCCATTTCACGCCCCTCAAGAGAAAGTCCGGATTTGGCGTCATTGTCTCCTCCGTGATTGTATTTGTAAGCCTTGCTGGGCAGGATAAAAGCTGATGGTGTATATATGGCAAGATTCAGTTTCTGTAACTGTCCGAAAATTTCATTGTAGTTGATAGCGCAAGGAAGGTCCGTCAGTGACGGGCGACGTGAAATCGGTGTCAGGCGAGTCGGAAATCTGCCTATCGCGGACGTGTCGTAATATGCTTCGATGTGTTTACGGCTTCTGGCGATTGTGACAGAATCCAACACCTCAAAGAAATCAAAACTGAGCATCCCCAACAGTCGTTCCGTGGTTCTCTCTTCCTGAGGCAATTTTGACCATACGTTGTAAGCTTTTTGAGCCTGTCGGAAAATATCTTCAATCGAGCTTTCTGTGTTCAGGATTCTGTCCATATTCTCAACCTCTCCCTCATAAGCAAGTTGGAGTTGGTTCTTAAGGTCATTGAACCTATTGTTTACAGGCGTGGCGGAAAGCATCAGAACCTTTGTTTTGACTCCTGCTTTAATGACTTTATTCATCAATTGGAGGTAGCGGTTCTCTTTCTTGTTGTCCTCGTCTCCATAGATTTTTCCTCCGTTTCGGAAGTTGTGTGACTCGTCTATGACAACAAGGTCATAATTGCCCCAATTGATATGTGAGAGATCCAGGCCGTTGGTGTAACCTTTGTTTCTTGAAAGATCTGAATGATATAGGATGTCGTACCGTAATCTGTCTTTCGCTATAGGGTTGTTGACGTAGTTGCTTTTGTAAGTTATCCAGTTGTCATTCAGCTTTTTTGGACAGAGGACAAGGACGGACTTGTTTCTGCCTTCATAGTATTTGATGACAGACAGTGCGGTGAATGTCTTTCCGAGTCCCACACTGTCAGCGAGGATACATCCGTTGTACTTTTCAAGTTTGTTGATGATGGCCAGAGCGGCGTCTTTCTGGAAATCATAGAGCTTGTTCCATATCTGGCTGCTCTTGAAACCGGTGGCTTCATTTGGCAGGACATCGTCCGAGATGTCCTCAAGGAATTCATGAAATATGTTGTAGAGTGTGATGAAGTACACAAACTCCGGCGCATTCTCCTTGTAGATGTTTGAGATGCTTTCGGCAACTTGTTCTGTGACATCTGAGAACCTCTTGCTGTCGTTCCATATCTCATCAAAAGACTGTAGCAGTGCTTTTGAGTTGGCTGCATCCAGTTTCGTGACGAAGTTCAGGATATTGTTTCCTTTCTCGCATCCAAGATCCGTGGTCGTGAATCCATTTATTGGAAGATAGGCGCATTCTTCTTTGCCACGGACGTGTATGTAACCGTTCATTTTGTCGTCAGTGACATTTGATTTGAATGTAACTTTGTCTTTGATCCATTCTGCACATTCTGTTGCGATCGCTTTCTGTGTGAGTCTGTTGCGAAGCTTCAACTCAAAAGGGGAACCGTAGAGTGTCCTTTCTCTATCAATTCTTGGTATGTAGAATTGCCTGCGTTCAAGTTTTCCCTTTTCTTGCAGAAATGAGGGCTCTGTGAATATGAACCTAAGTTCTTCAATATTCAGAAGCTGCTCTTTCAATTCCTGAAACGCATAAATGGAGAATGTGGCCGCAGCTATGCTCAGCCGGCTTCCTTCGCTGATGGAAACCTTAAGGTCGTCGATGACCTTGTAATTTATGTTGTCGAAAAACTCTTGCATGGCAAATTTACCCTAAATATAGTAAAAGGTTTCTGTTTCAGGGTAATGATATTTGATTTTTTGAGATTCCACAGGTTGCAAGAGCGGTAGTATAGCCCCTGTGACGTAAGATATGTGTACTGTCGGGGGGCAAAAGATGCTTGGCTGCGCCCCGGGAGCAAGAGATAAGGACTGTCGGGGGCAAATAAGGGTTGTTTGCACCCGAGTATGTGCCAGTGGTGCCGTAGACAGCATAATCTGCCACGTTTGCCACGTTGCTTCTGAGTGAATGGTGGAACTCTCGAATGTTTTTCGTAAGTTTACAGAAAATTGACACTGACAATGAACATCAAGAATGGAATCTTCGTGGTTGTGGCTGCCGTAATCTGCGCTGCGGTTGCATCGTGCTCGGTTAAAACAGTTGATGTCCCTTTCGATCCGGATGTCAAGGATTATACTCCGGTTGTGGTCGGGATCCTGAAAGACAATCCGAAGGGTAACGTAAGGATTCGCTTCGGGAAAGGGCTTTACCCGTTCTATCCGGAAAAGGGGGTGGAAGAGTTTCTCACTCTGTCCAACAACGACAGCGGGGACAAGCGCATTGCATTCTTGATCAAGGAGATGAAGAATGTGACTATTGAGGGGGAGGGGACTGACTTACTGTTTCACGGTTGTATGGTGCCGTTCGCGGTAAAGGGCTCTTCCAACGTCACGATCAAAGGGGTGTCGGTGGATTACGACTACCCTTGGACGTTCGAGGGTACTGTGCTGTCTAATGATCCCGTGGCCAGAAGCTTCACGGTCAAAGTCTTACCGGACACAAAGTACAGGATAGAGGGTGACAGGCTGTTTTTCGGGGGCTATGACTGGGAATATGCGATGGGAGAGAGTATTCTGTTTGACCCGAAGACCCACAGACCGTTCTTTGACACCTGCGCCTACGATCACGGCTATTGGTCAGGGGAGATGGGAGCCCGGGAGATAGGTGAAGGCGTCATCGAGTTCACACGCCTCAGCGCGAGGGATGTGCCTCCTGTCGGAAGCGTCTGGGACGACAAGGGACCTACCGGGCTGAACAGACGTTTCCCGGCGATAGCGATCCTGTCTTCCAGGAATATAAACATAGAGGATGTCCACATCTACCGAAGCGGCGGAATGGGTTTGATCGCTGAATATTCGGAGAATATCTCTGTGTCAGGATTTTCGACAGCCGCGCACGAGGGCTCTCCGAGAATGGTGACCACTTCCGCGGACGCTACCCACTTCGTCAGCTGCAACGGAAAGATAATCATCGAGAATTGCCTGTTCGAGAGCATGCTGGACGACGCGGCCAATATTCATGGAATATATATGCTCGTGGATTCTGTACTGTCTAAGAATACTTTGCGGGCGCATTTCGGCCATTTCCAACAGGTCGGCAACCAATTCGCAGACGCTGGAGACAAAATCAGTTTTGTTGACAAATCCAACCTCCGACCTATAGGAGCGGGAGTTGTCAAGTCGATTGACAAATCCGATCGCAAAGCCTATCTTATCGAGACTGACTTTGATCTTACCGGTGTTGAGAACCCGACTAACTTGGCTCTTGAGAATCTTTCCCGCGGGGCCGACGTGGTCATTCGTAATTGTACCGTCCGCTACAACAGGGCCAGAAGCCTTCTGCTTTCAACTTACGGTGATGTGCTGGTGGAGAACTGTGATTTCGCATCCCAGATGGCCGGAATCTGCGTCAGCGGCGACGCTAACTTCTGGTACGAGTCCGGCAGGACAAAGAACATCGTGATAAGAAACAACAAGTTCACCGATCTGGCCATCGGGGCGAATGGCCCGCAGGCCATTCTCCAGATTGATCCTGAGATCCCGACGAAGACCAGGGGCAATGATTTCCACTATCATAACCGTGTGGTTTTCACAGGCAACACAGTCTCTACCTTTGACAGCCAGATCGTCTATGCCCGAAGTGTCGGAACACTCGACATCTCCGACAACATATTCATTGATTCAAAGTCTTACGCACCTCTGTTCCCCGGGCAGCCTGTGATTGACGTCCAGTACTGCGGAGATGTGACCATCAAAGGGAATGACTTTTCCAAATGGAAGCCTGACGCGGAGATCAGCATCCATGATTGCGTCAAGGTCGAGAATGACTCCAATCTTCCTGTAACAGACAAACCGAATCCTTACCGTGAGCGTGAGTGGTAGGGATCCGGTCTGTAATATTAATTCGTTAATCTTACTTTTGAGCGGAGGTGTTCCCGGCGGATTTGTCCTCGGATCCATTGGCCGAGGTCTCGTCAGACTGCTTCTGCGCCCCGTCCTTGTACTTGAACCGGCGGATCTTATGCGTGGCGGTCTTTTCGAAGTTCTCTTTCATCGCCTCGACCTCGCCGATCTTGGACTGCTTGCTGACGTGTTTGTTGACATATTCAAGGACAGCCTGCTTCATTGACTGGAGGTTGTCGAAGAACTTGTCCTCGCGCTCCTGGTTCCAGTCCAGCACATTGTCGTCGAACTTCACAAGCGCCACAAGCTTGCCGTTCCTCTCGACCACAAGTGACTCGTTCACACCGCTGAAGGTGTTGATCACCTGCTCGATCTCCTCAGGGTAGATGTTCTCTCCCGAAGGACCCACGATCATATTCCCGAGCCTTCCCTTGATGTAGTAGCGGCCCTTGGAATCCTGGCACGCAAGGTCGTTGGTGCGGAACCATCCGTCATCGGTGAGCACCGAGCGGGTCCTTTCCGGGTCGCGGTAATAACCAAGCATCACGTTGTCACCCTTGGCGACGATTTCGCCCTCACCGGTTTCCTGGTTGACATTCTGCAACTTTACCTCCACGTTGTAGGCTGGAACGCCGATCGAGCCGACCACTGTCTTGCCCACGCAAGCGTTTGTGATCAGCGGGGCGGTCTCTGTAAGACCGTAGCCGATGGCGTAAGGGAATCCGGCTTTGTTGAGGAAATCCTCGACGGTGGAATCGAGTTTGGATCCACCGATGCCGAAGAACTTCAGCTTGCCACCGAATGATTGGTAGAGTTTCTTTCCTACCAGCCAGTACAACAGCCTCGGTGTATGCTTTTTCATCCAAGACAGGACGCGGCTCTTTTCGATTGTAGGCACGACGCTGCTTTTGTAGACTTTCTCTATGATCAGCGGCACCGAGCACATGATTGTCGGGCGCACCTTTTTCATCGCCTGCAGCAGAATGCTTGGGGTCGGCGGTTTCTGAATATAATAGACGCACCCTCCGACATAAAGCGGGTAGAGTACACTGAACGCCATCTCGTAGGTGTGGGACATCGGAAGGATGGACAGCCAGCGATCCCTCTTCCCGGCTTTCTGTGCGTGGTAGGCGGCGATGACGTTCTGGCAGAAGTTGCGGTGGCTGAGCATCACGCCCTTGGCCTTTCCGGAAGTGCCTGATGTGTAGATGATTGAGGCAAGGTCATCGGCCTGCGGATCAACTCCATGTCCCTCACAGGTGAAAGCCTTGTCGTCCTTCTTGATGAGTTCGAATGTTTCGATGTCGATCACGAGAGTCATCTTGTCGATCACCTCCTGGCTCAGTTTCCCGAGCTGTTTCTTCGACACGAAGATAGCCTTGCATTCCGAGTGGTTGAGGATGTTCGTCACCTCGCTTGCTGAAGAGTCCGGGAGGATCGGCACGGTCACCCGCCCGAACGGCACGCACGAGAACATCGCCACTGTCCAGTTCGGCATGTTGCCGGAGAGGATGGCCACCTTGTCTCTCGCGCTGATTCCGAACCGGTTGAACCGGTGCGACAACTCGAGACACTTGTGCTTGAAGCTTTCGTAGGTATATTCCTGTCCACCTTCGACGAACCGCGAAAGCGGTCGTTTTGCGAAATTGTCGGTGGCATATTCAAATAGCTTGGCAAGGGTTGTGACGTAGTTTTCCCTGCTTTGGCTGAAAATCGGCATGATTTATCCTTTTTAATGAGTGATGTAGCCTTCTGGGTGCTTGCCCTCGAAGTGCTTCTGTTCGTAGATGGCCTGGATCCTGTCGGTGTCCGCGCGCGCGTCATCCGTCAGCTCGACTTTCTCCCCGACGCTGACGCACTTGGTCTTCCAGTCGAAATAGCCCATATAGACAGGGCATCCGACCTCTCTGGCAATCAGGTGATAGCCTGTCTTCCATTTCTTGACAGCCTTCCTTGTGCCTTCCGGGGCTATGGCGAGGTGGAATCTGTCCACTTTCTCCATCTCCTCTATGAGGCTTTTGACCATGGCGGCGGCGCTGCCTCTGTCGACCGGAATACATCCGACCTTGCGGAGGAAAACTCCTACCGGCCAGAAGAAAAACTCCTTCTTGATCATGACGTGCGCGGTCTGGTCAAACTGCGTGTAGAAAAGATAGGATATTACGAAATCCCACACGGAAGTGTGTGGAACGCCAAGAATGACACATTTGTCTTCGGGAGCCGGGCCACCGACAGTGGTCCATCCCATCTTTTTCAGCAGCCAGCCGCAAAATTTCGCCCAACGTGACATAATCTATGAATATTAGATGTTTACGTCTTCAAGTTCTTCCTCGGAGCGCAGGTTCGCGCGGATGAAGTTCTGGCGGTCGATCGTGTTGTCGCCCATGTAGAACTCCATGATGTCGGCGATGGATTCCTCGTCGGAAAGCTTCACTAGGTCAAGCCTCATGTTCTCCCCGATGAAATCCACGAACTCGTCCGAAGAGATCTCTCCCAGACCTTTGAACCTTGTTATCTGCACTGCGGTCTTCATCTCCTTGACTGCGGCCTCCTTCTCATCGATGGAGTAGCAGTAGCGTCTCTCTTTCTTGTTCGCCACCCTGAAAAGAGGGGTCTGAAGAATATGCACGTGTCCGCGTCGGATCAGGTCCGGGTAATATTTCATGAAGAAGGTCAGCACGAGCATCCTGATGTGCATTCCGTCATCATCGGCATCGGTCGCCACGATGATGTTGTTGTAGCGCAGGTTGTCAAGGTCGTCCTCGACTCCGAGGGCAGAGATCAAAAGGTTCAGTTCCTCGTTCTCAGCCACTTTCTTGTGGCTTTCCTTGTAGCAGTTTATCGGCTTGCCACGAAGACTGAACACGGCCTGATACTCAGCTTTTCTCACCTTGGTGATGGTTCCGCTCGCGGAGTCTCCCTCAGTGATGAATATGCTCGTAAGTTCCCCGAAATCTTCCTTGCCCTTTGGCAACTTGTCACCGTAGTGAAAACGGCAGTCTCGCAGCTTTCGGTTATAGACATTCGCTTTCTTGTTCCTTTCCCTTGTCTTCTTCTGGATTCCGGAGATCTCCTCGCGCTCGGCCTGCGACTCCTTGATCTTGTTCTCGATGATCGGGACGATGTCCTTGTGGATGCGAAGATAGTTGTCCAGATTTCTGGCGATGAAGTCGTTGACGAAAGATCTGATCGTCGGTCCGCGGTCAATCTCGATCGAGCCGTCCGGATTGAGGATCTTCTTGCCGTTCTCGTCCGTCTTTTCCTTCTCCCACATGTAGGTTGAACCGAGTTTCGTCTTGGTCTGCCCTTCGAAGTTAGGCTCCTGGATCTGGATGCTTATCGCTCCGATTATTCCCTGACGGCAGTCTTCCGGAGCGTAGTTTTTCTTGTAGAACTCCTTGAGGGTCTTGGCTATGGCCTCCCTGAAAGCGGCCAGATGCGTTCCTCCGTCACGGGTGTTCTGCCCGTTGACGAACGAGGCGATGTTCTCCCCGTAGGAGTTGCCGTGCGTCAGCACGACCTCGACATCTTCTCCGACAAGGTGGATCGGCTCGTAAAGAGGAGTCTCGCTGATGGAGTCTCTTATGAGATCAAGAAGGCCGTTCTCGGATTTGTATGTCGTTCCGTTCAGCACAAGAGCCAGCCCTTTCTTTAGATAGGAGTAGTTCTTGACCATGGTCTCGACGTAGTCCATATTGAACTCGAAGTTTCCGAACATCGTGCTGTCCGGGGTGAAGATCACAAGAGTTCCGTTCTTCTCTCCGGTTTTCTCCTTTCTGCCGCTGTCCACCAGTTCTCCGCGCACGTAACTTGCCCATGAACTCTCGCCGTCTCTGAAGGACTCCACATAGAACCTCTCGGACAGGGCGTTCACCGCCTTGGTACCCACACCGTTCAGACCAACGGATTTCTTGAAGGCCTTGTCGTCGAACTTTCCTCCGGTGTTCAGCTGGCTGGTCGCCTTGATGACGGAGCCGAGCGGGATTCCTCGTCCGAAGTCCCTCACTGTGACCTGTTTGTCCTCGATCTTGATGATGACCTGTTTGCCGAACCCGGCGGAAAACTCATCGATGCAGTTGTCCACAATCTCCTTGAGCAGCACGTAGATGCCGTCCCCCGGGTTGGAGCCGTTGCCAAGTCTACCGATGTACATTCCAGGACGCCTGCGGATGTGTTCGACACCTTCCAGGGTCTTTATGTTGTCGTCAGTGTAGTTGTAATTCTGTTCTATGTTCGCCATTCTTTTCAAATCGCATAATCGTACAAAATTACAAAATTTGGCAAGCATTAAAAAATAAATATTTCCATCATCAACTATCATCAACTATCATCAACTATCACCAAACTCTCTTCACCCATAACCCACATCAACACCGTCTGCCACATCACCTCTTCATCAACAGCCCCTTGAATGCAGGCGTCGATTTCAGAGCCATTCTCTGTGATTGGCAGACTTTGATTTGAATAAGAATCTTTAATGTGGTAAATTTGCCGATGGAAAGGAATTTGTATTCTTTAGTTATTTCGAAGCTCCTTGTCAGGTCTGAAATATTATTGAAAGAAAATTACAGACTGACAAAGCGACTTCCTTAAAGAACGTTATTTATGAATATATTCAAGCATATCGCCGCCGCGCTGCTTCTGCTTGTGTCCGCAAGCGGCCTCGTCGCCGCCCAGGGCTCCGGCAAGGACAACACTTTCGGCGGAGTCGTCCAGCTGGACAAGACCGTGCACGATTTCGGGGACATCCTCGTGTCAGACGGGCCGGTCACAGCCATATTCACGGCCAAGAATGTGGGGGACAAGCCGTTGCTGATTTACAATGTCGTGTCCTCCTGCGGCTGCACCAATGTCGAGTGGACCAAGAAACCGATAAATCCTGGTGAGACCGGGACCATCAAGGCCACTTTCAAGAATGATGAGAAAGGCTATCCTTTCGACAAGTCTCTGACCGCATATTTCTCAGGCTTGAAGCAGCCTGTCATTCTGAGACTGAGGGGCGTGAGCCACGACAAACAACTCTCCCTGAGGGAACTTTATCCGATCCGCTTCGGCAATTTGGCCTTCAAGAAGGTTGACATCAAGGGTGGAAATCTTTCACAGGGACAGCAGAAGAGCGGGACCGCGCTGGTTGCCAATCTGGGAAGCAGACCGATTGCTGTAAAGTTTTCAGATGTCAGTGAAGGATTGTCTCTCAAGATCTCTCCCAACCCAGTCCCCGCCAATTCCACAGCGAAGATCTCTTTCACCGTGACCGCTGACAGGCACCATTGGGGAAAGAATTACTACTATGCCACGCCGCTTGTCGACGGCCGTCAGTACAAGGCGGTTGTCGCGAAGTCAGGTGAGAAGGAACCCGTGGCGGCTGGAACCGAGGCCATTGTGGCGGACCCTAATCCCGAACTCGGGGCGGGGAAGAGCCGTATAGGAATATTCACGTACACCAAAGAGAATTTCTCCAACCTTACTGAAAAAGAGCGTAATGACGGTCCGAATCCGATGGCTGACGAGAGCACCTTCTCGTTTGGCAAGGTCAAAGCCGGAACGAAGGTGGAAGGCTCATTTCGTTTCACCAACAAAGGAAAGTCCCCTTTAAGAATATATAAGGTGGATTCCGAGAGTTCTCACGTGAAGGCACAGGCTTTCGCTGACGTTCCTGCCGGTGGGAAAGGGGATTTGAAGGTGACATTCGACACGAAAGGATTCCCAGCGGGGGAGTGCCTGATTGTCTTGACATTGACCACGAACTCGCCTCTCCGTCCTATCATCAACCTTTATCTAACCGGCTGGGTGACAGCGTAACAAACCATGATTATTTCCGTTTTACTTGACGCCCTGCGCGGTGCGGTCCTGATCTCCGGCTTGGTGGTCGTCATGATGATGATCATCGAGTCTTTCAACGTGGAGTCGGACGGCAGGATATTCAGAACCCTCAAGAAATCGGGTTTTGCCCAGGTTCTCTTCTCCGCCTTGCTCGGTTCCGTGCCAGGCTGCGTAGGAGGGTTCGCCGCCGTGTCGCTTTACACGCACAGGATGCTGAGTTTCGGTGCGTTGGTGGCGATGATGATCGCCACGACAGGGGATGAGTCGTTCATGATGCTGGCGTTGTTCCCCGGTGAGGCCGCCTTGTTGTTCCTCATCCTTTACGTGCTTGCTGTCTTGACCGGTCTGTTGATTGACAGATTCTACTCGAAAGGCAAGCCGTTGCCTACCCGTCTTGAGGATTCGTTCGAGCTTCACGGAGACGGATGCGAGCATCAGGATGGACACCATCACAAAGAGGGCAGACATTTCGGAAGGACAAGAATATTCCTGTTCTCCGGAGTCGTGATATTCATAGCCGCCCTATTGCTTGGACTGCTTGAGGAAGAGGCTGAATCGGAGGTCCTTGGCGTTTTTAATGAGGAGTGGACTTTCTGGGTTTTCGGTGCGCTGAGCCTTGTTGTGTTGGCAGCCCTGCTTTTCGCGTCGGACCATTTTGTCGAGGAGCATCTTTGGGAACACATTGTCCGCAAGCACCTCCCGAGCATATTCCTTTGGACTTTCGGGGTGCTTCTGGGCATAGGGATTCTGTTCAATTTCATTGACATCTCGGCTTGGATCAGTGACAACATAGCACTGATGATCCTGTTGGCCATAGTGATAGGCTTGATTCCGGAGTCCGGGCCGCATCTTGTCTTCGTGACCTTGTTCGCCAGCGGAGTCATTCCGTTCCCCGTCCTGCTGGCCAATTCCATCGTGCAGGACGGCCACGCCTCGCTTCCGCTCCTTGCCGACAGCAAAGCCTCATTCTTCAAGGCAAAGGCGATAAAAGTCGGGATCGCCCTCATCGTTTTTGTGGTATGGGGTTTGATATTGTGATTTTAAGATTTATATTTGCATAATGTTTCCGGATTTCCGGCGACAGGCAAAAAGACAACAATTTTATTATTTTGAATTATGGCTTACAAGATTTCAGAAACTGATTGCGTAGCTTGCGGCACGTGCGCAGGCGAGTGCCCTCAGGGCGCTATCCACGAGGGTGACGTTTACACCATCGACCCTAACGCCTGCATCGACTGCGGCACCTGCGCCGACGCCTGCCCGATGGGCGCCATCCATCCGGCTGAGTAATCAGGCATCGCAAGATTTCAGAAGAGGGCGACCAAAAGTCTTGGTCGTCCTCTTATTTTTTTTCGTGCAGCTGGTCAATATCATTGTACGCATTTCCGTTCAATTTTTTTTGTGCGTGCTTCCGGTCAATGTTTTTGCGCGCATTTCCAGTCAACGATTCGTACGCTCTTCCTGTCAGCATTTTACAAAACGCTTTCAGCCAAACAACGTACCTACGTCCACCGAGGCCGGATTGGGCTGAAAAACTCGAATCCAACGGTGCGGGATTTTCACGTTAATGTGCAAGACAGGCGCTTCTGACCAATTTGAGGCTGAAAGTGTTTCGTGAATTCTCAACGGCATAGGCAAAAGTCAATCGTCAAGAGTCATATCTTTAGGCAAGAACTTGAGGATCACCGAGGTCCTTTTTTCCAAGTTCGTACTCTGGCTTGGCTCACAAGATTGGTAACGTTGTTGTTTGATATACGGTCTTTATGCAAACAACATTAGGGTTCGGAAGAGAAACGTAAGGACTTGCAGCGATGATTGTGTTGCTAGAAGTACTGATTATATTTCGCAATCTTTAGTCGCAAAAGGGATGAAAGTGTTACTGAAGGAATCTTGATCAAGCCTACGTTATGTTACTTAATCCTCCACGAACCACCGAAATTCGCTCCGACTCTTTCAATGATTCCCTTTTCTTGCAATGCTGCCATATGTTTGTGGGTGTTCTTTCTTGACAGCGACAAGGTCTCCGCAATCTTCGATATTGAAGTCGTTGGATTTGCGGAAATGATAGATAGTATTTGCTTTTCAGTTTCTGTAAGCTCGTTCACCTGTCGTTCACCCCTGTCGTTCACCCCTTTGGCGGTATCTTCAACATAGTCATTTCTCATGAATGTTACCTTGAAACAACCTCCCGACATCTCGAATTCCGGCTTCGGGACACCTGCTTGGGCACACTCGTCATTCATCAGCTCAATGCCGCGTCCCCAAGTCTCAAGATATTTTCCGTAGTACATAATCTGGGCGATAAGCGGATTCTGGGCGTGGGATATATGTGGCTTCATCATGTCGTCAAGAGTGAAACCTGCCGGTAGAGTTCCGAGATTTTCAATCTCGACCCGGTCATCGTATATCGCTATACTCACAAAGCCCGATGGTGAATCATATAGTCTGTGTGCCAAGGCGTTTAGAAGACACTCTCTCAGGGCCTTGTATGGGATGGTCAGGGACTCGACTCGCTCCGGCTGGCCGTCAACAAACGTTCCCGATATATTCAGATGCTTGAAAAGAAACGCCATGCCGTCATCATAGAGATGGAATATATTTCCTATTGAACGCCTATTGTCTATGAACTCCCTCTTATTCGTTCCTCTAAATCTGGCCAAACGGATATGAAGCTGGATTGGTGCGTAGTCTTCCTTGGTAAACAAAGCTACCGCTGCATTTTTGATGTGTCCGTTCTCGGAACATTTCCACCTTCTTTGTGTAGTTGGAGAAATAGAACGAAAGTTTGAATATATTTTTGTCGATTTTGACGCCATCTGATTTAGATTCCGGAGAAAATGACTACCTTGCGGAAAATACTGCGATTTCAATGACTGATAAGGAACGTGACGAACTCAAAGAGGTGATCCGGAAAGATTACCCGGGTATTTCGGAGGGGGAAATCTCATTTATGGTTTCGTTCTTCGACATGATGCAGGCCAAGGCGGCTGCGTATCCTACTGTAGGTAGAGGTGGGACGACCACGGCAAACGCCAAAAGCATCCAAACTTCTGGAAAAGCCGGAGGAACCAAAGGACGGAGAAAATCAAAGTCCGACCGGCTGGTGGACTCAAGTAAACCATCGAAGACATACGTCTTGTACGCATCCATCGAGCAATGCCCTGTCAAGGTGTTCAGGCGGATAAAGGTGCCTTCAAACCTTTGGCTGGGGAATCTTGGGAAGATACTCATCACCGCATTCGGTTGGGCTGGTTATCATCTTTCACAATTCACCAAAGGCGGTGTGGATTATACTTCCAGGGCGAATATTGAAGAAAGTTTTGATTTTGGTTACAGACGATCTATAGACGAAATGACCGTCACCGTCGCGGACGTTCTGCCTCAAAAAGGCAGCACGATCTCTTTTGAATATGATTTCGGAGATGGCTGGATTCATAATGTCAGAGTCTCGTCTGTCAGTGACGAACCTTTGCTTGGTGAGGATATTTGTGTGACATCAGGCAAAGGGGCCTGCCCTCCTGAAGATGTCGGAGGCGTTTGGGGCTATGCGCAAATGCTTGACATCCTGTCTGGAAAGATTGATGATCCGGAAGAGAAGGCCTCATATGAGGAATGGCTCGGGCTGCGGAAAGGAGAATCGTATGATCCTGAAGAGTTTGATTTGGAGATAGCAAACGAGGATGTCGAAGACCTTGTCTCATTGATTCTCGAAGGCAAGGAGGATTAGTCCCCTAAACCGGATATTGGTCGCAAAGGATGCGGCGGAGGGCGGCGGCGATTGGATTTGTGGTCCCCGAGGCTTCAAGATGCACGTCAAGAGTCAGGACAGGCAATGAGGCGGGCAGCGTGATGATGTCTTGCGGTATGGCAGGGAGCGGAAGGATGCCGATGAAGTCAGGGGAGTCCATCACCAGTTTCACGATGGCTTCGGCTGAATTCGACACGACTGCCAAGCGTGCCTTCAGATCCAGCGGCAGAATCTCTGAATATGCCTCCGTCGCCGCAAGTCTGGCGCTCTGAGGAAGGTCTTTCAGATCTGTGATTTTTGAATATGCCGGGTTGGAACTGACCACCGATGCCGTCACGCTGAACAGGAATGTGCCGATGTCCTCGAATGAGGGTTCAATCACGTGCCTTTTTGCGAAAATCTTTATGTCAGAATCCTCCTCCTCAGAGAAGTTGCTTCGAATTGAGAACGCTAAGGATGGGTTGAAAGTCAAGAGTTTAGCAAGAGCATCGGGTAGGATATGGCTGGCGATGAACCCGTCAGCGGAGATTGTGACTGGCTTGTTTGCAGTGATCTTGCCCGAAGGACCGAACAGCTGTCCTGCCGCTGAGTACCAGTACAGGATCTTTTCCGCATATTCCTTGAAAGT
>DJRG01000075.1:0-204 GCA_002438845.1 Bacteroidales bacterium UBA6366 | reverse complement strand
AGTTCGGCTATGTTCTGGCTCACGGCAGGTTGTGAAATGCCAAGTGCCTTCGCCGCGATGGTGAAGTTGCCGTTTTCGGCCACAGCCATAAAGACCTTCAGTTTGAAATCCTCGAACATGGTTTCTGACTTTTTTTTGATTGTCTTGATGTTATCGTTTCGACCAATGTTTCTGCTTTAGATAGTCAAGCCTGTCAAACCCCTA
>DJRG01000061.1 GCA_002438845.1 Bacteroidales bacterium UBA6366 | reverse complement strand
TCGACGGCTGGCAAGTGAAAGAGATCCCGGGGGCGCACCTCCAGTAATCAGAGGTCTGAATCTACCTGAAAATCTTGAGGTTGCCGATGTTGAGGCCCCACTCACCGTCTTGGACGATGGGGACGAGGATGCCGTCGAGGTTTTTTTCGTAGTGAGGGGCTTTGAGGAAGGTGTGGGAGTGGCCGCCTACAACCAGATCGACGTTGCGGGTTCTCTTCACAAGGGTCGGATCTACGTAGGGTTCACCCTCGAAACCTATGTGGGTAAGGGCGATGACCATGTCGCATTTCTTCTCGGCCTTGAGGTACTCGGCCCATTTGTTGACAACCTCGGCGTTCTCAAAAGCGGGGATCTTGTCGGAGACTTCCTTGGAGACAAGGGTGGTGATGTCGGGCATGAGGCCGATGATGCCGATCTTCATTCCTGCTTTCTTCACGATGGCGTAAGGCTTAACGTACTTAGCCAGAGCCACATTCGAGAAATCGTAGTTGGCGCAGACAACGGGGCATTTGATCTTGGCCAGACGGCGAGCAAGTTCATCGACACCGTTGTCGAACTCGTGATTGCCTAAGGTGATGCAGTCGTACTTCATGGCGTTTATCAGATCCACCTCGATGTCGCCTCCGAGCACGGAGAAATAAGAGGTTCCCTGATCGAAGTCTCCTGCGTGAAGAAGCAGGACGTTTCTCTTTCCGTCTGCCTTCACGACGCTGTCCCTGTAGGCCGCGCGTTCGATCACTCCACCAAGGCCTTTACGTTCACCGGCACGCTCCGGCTCAAGATGGCTGTGGGTGTCATTGACATGAAGTATGGTCAGTCGTTTCTGTGCCGCCGCGTCAATGTTCAGCAACGCGGAGAGCAGGCATATTCCTAAAAATATTTTTTTCATTTTTGGTCTTCTTTAGTCATTTCGACATGATCTTTGTCACTTCAATGGTTGGTGAGCTTGTCGAACCACAAGCTCGTCACTTCGACAAGCTCAGTGACCTATTTTATGACTGTTATCCAATGTTGGTTTTGGTACTCGATAGGCTTTCCGGCAGCGGTGAGGCTCTGGACGTAAGCGAGCATCGTGTCGTAGAGGTAGCCGTTGCACTTTATGATCTCAACTGCGTTGTTGGCCACCTTGTAGCCGTCACCACCGTCCAGAAGAAAGTTCAGGGTGGCAACTCCGTAGATCTTGTCATCATCAAGAGGCTCGCCGTTCACGATCGCGGAGACAATCTTGCCATTCTTCACAGTGACCTTCACCCCACCGACAATCTGCAAAGTCGTGGAGGCCATCTGGTCGAGCAACGCGCGCACATCTCGTCCATGCAAAGCCACGTAACACAGATAGTTGCGAAACGGAAACATCGACATGATGTCATCATAGAGCACTTCCCCGGCAGGCATGTCAATCCGGACTCCCCCTCGGTTGGCGAAACCGATGTCAACTCTTTTTCCGGTGCTGTCAGCTGTCGCCCGCATCAATTCATCAATGTACCAATCGTAGATCCCGCACTCTGGATAAGTCCTGACCATCGCCCTTGTCGAATGGCCTATGACGGTCTTCACCTTGGCCATGGCCGGCTGTACGTCAAGCATTATCCTGGCGACATCCCTCACAGTGCCTTTACGGAATTTGCGACCGTTAGGCGCATAATAGGTACAGCCTTTGACCGTGCCCATCGCCTCGCTGACATTAGTCGCATTTGAAGCCACGACACCGGTACGGTGTCCGTCAACCGGATCGGTTGTCCACGTTATAGTCCGTTCCTGAGCGCCGAGACTGAACCCTCCGGCCAGAAACAGCATGATTATCAGCCGATTTCTCATCACTTTATTGGTAATTTCAAATTATTTCATTCTCAACCACTTCCAAAGATCTTTGAATGTGGATTTCTTGCCGAACATCAGGATCCCGACCTTGTAGATCTTGGCGGAAAGCCAGGCACAGCCCACGAAGGTCACGAGCAACAGAGCGATTGAGACTACCAATTGCCACATCGGTACTCCATACGGGATTCTGGCCAACATCACGATCGGTGAGGTGAACGGAATCATGGATCCCCAGACGACCACACTGCTGTCCGGATTCTGGAAGGCCACAAGGATGATGAAATAGGCGATCATCAGAGGGATGGTCAGAGGCATCTGAAGCTGCTGCGAATCACCCTCGTTCTCCACTGCGGACCCCACAGCAGCGAACATCGACGCGTAGAGCAAGTAGCCAAGAATGAAATAGATAAGGAATGACACTATCAACTTGACCCAAGGAATATTCACGAGCGTGCCGACAATGACACTCATCTCATCAGGCTCTCCGGCCACAACTGCGGTGGAGTCAGCGGCGGAGCCCAGAGTGGCGGTCGCACCTCCAAGAGCCTGCATCTGATCAGGTGTGACACCCATCGTCTGCGCCATCATCTCAGGATTGCCGGCCATTTCAGCGAACATATCCTTGCCAACGAAGGAGGTGGCAACAGAAACCAACACTCCGGTCAGGATAATCCACAGGAAGAACTGGGTCAACGCCACGAGAGCCACACCGATGATCTTTCCGAACATCAGATCGATGGCCTTCACGGACGAAATCAGAACCTCCACTACCCTGCTGGTCTTCTCCTCGATGACACTGGACATCACCTGTCCCCCGAACATCATGATGAACATCCAGATGATGATTCCAAGGAGCATGGAGATAATCATGTATATTCCTGACTCTGAAATGGTTTCATTACCTTCATCATCCATGGTATATTCAGTCACCTTGACGTCGGCCTTGACCTCATCCATGATCTGCGAGAGGTTGTCGATGCCGTACTGCTGCACACGGTACTCCTCCACCGCATCATTTGCCTTGTCCGCAAGTCCGGTGGTAAACTCAACCCCCAGAGGGTCTTTTGAATATGTCTGCACGGAAACCGTCTTTTTGACTGAATCCAACGGAGACACAACCACCAGAACATCCTTTCCGTACTCCGAGAGACGGGCTTTCACCGAGTCTGGATTCTCGGAGGAATAGTCCGTGAACGTGAGCCGGTCCGTGTCATGAAGATGGCTCATCACGATTCCGGAACGATCGACAACGGCGACATCCTGCTTCCTCTCCTTTGTCCCGGCCATGATCACTCCGACCACGATCATTGTGGCAGCGAATATGATCGGAACGAGAATCGTCGTGACAAGGAATGACTTTTTCTTGACGCGGGTAAGATATTCCCTCGCTATGACAGTCTTTATTATTCTGAAATTCATGACTATGCCTCCTCAGTTACAAGTTTTATGAATATGTCGTTCATCCTCGGAATCAGTTCCTTGAACGAGTTGACGACGATGTCCTGCGCCAGCAGAGCCGAAAGCGCATCATTGGATGAAACATTCTCTCCGAGCGTCAGCACGGCGGTGTGGCGGCCGGCGTTGTCCTCGTCGGAAAGGACTTTGAATATTCCCTCGGCATCCTTCACCTTGTCCTCGCCGGTGTAGATCAGTTCGATGTTGTTGTTGCCGTACTTGTGGCGGATCTCGTTGACTCCCCCGGTGATCACAAGATGGGACTTGTTGATGAGGGCTATGTTGTCGCAGAGTTCCTCTACGGATTCCATGTTGTGGGTCGAGAGGATGATCGTGGCGCCTTCGTCCTTCAAGCGAAGGATCTCCTTGCGGATCAGTTCAGCGTTCACCGGATCGAAACCGGAAAACGGCTCGTCCAGAATCATAAGTGACGGCTTATGGACAACGGTCGTGATGAACTGAACCTTCTGGGCCATACCCTTGGACAGTTCCTCTACCTTCTTCTTCCACCAATCCTGGATTCCGAAACGCACAAACCACTCCTTCAACGCCTTGCGGGCGTCAGCAGCGCTCATGCCTTTCAACTGAGCCAGATACATGGCCTGGTCTCCAACCTCCATCTTGCGGTAAAGTCCGCGCTCTTCTGGCAGATAGCCTATCTTCTCGACGTCCGACTGGGTTATCGGGCGCCCGTCAAACAAAACTTCTCCTCCGTTGGGAATAGTTATCCGGTTAATGATGCGGATCAGCGTGGTCTTTCCAGCTCCGTTAGGGCCGAGCAGACCGAAGATTCCGCCTTTCGGGATGTTCACGCTGACTTTGTCAAGCGCCACTTTCTCTCCGAAATTCTTGCAGATGTCCCTGCACTCGATGATGTTCTCGCTCATAAAGCTTATATAGATAAAATCTTACTGGTCAATTCAACAAGCAATTCCCCCGGCGTGGCCTCCCCGGCATCACCGCCTTTGCCTTTGTAGTCATATTCACAAAGAAGGGAGATCACTTCCATCGCCTTGCGGACCGGGTAGTTGACCACCGCTGTGTCGTATTCCTTCCAAAAGTAGGGGTTCACACCTTGCAGGGCCGCGGCTACGGCGGTTTTGTCCGGGAAACGGCTCTTCTCCTTCAACGCGGCGTATTTCAGGATTCTGGCGAAATGGGTGTACAACGCACTGACAGCCATAGGCATGGCGAATTTCGCAGCCTCGCCGATGCGGGCCGCTATCCGCAAGGCTTTCGGGCCGTTTTTAGCGGAGAGTTCCTTGGTCAACTCGAACACGCTGAACTCCCGGCTGATGCCCACATTCCGTTCGATGTCAGAAACTGTGATCTGTTTCGTTCCCTCAGGCAGGTTTTTCAGCATCTTGTCGGTTTCGACTGCTATGCGTCCCAGGTTTGTGCCAGCGGATTCCGCCAACAAAGCCGCAGCCTCCGGCTCAATGGTCAGTCCACGGCCAGAGAAATACTGTGCGATCCACGATGGCATCTCATAGTCTCTCAGTGCGTTGGACTCTACCACGATTCCGTTTTTAGAGGCTTGCTTGTACAAAGCCTTGCGTTTGTCCGCCGACGCGCCACGCATCAGCAAGACCAAAACCGTGGAATCCAAAGGCTTCTCGCAATAGACCGAGAGTTTCTCCAGATCCCTCATAGCCTGCGCGTCTTTCACCACGACAAGCTGCCTTTCGGCCATCATAGGGAAACGCCTCGCGGCAGTGATGACCGTGTCGGCATCCACGTCCGAGCCATAGCAGATCGTCTCGTTGAAATCCCTCGAAGCCTCGTCAAGGGCATTCTCGATGACAGCGTCGCAGACCATGTCCGTATAATACGGTTCGTCCCCCATCAGAAGATAGACGGGGGCGAACTGTCCTGACTTGACAGCAGCGATTATCTCACGGCACTGGCTGCCGACATTAACTGTTCCCTTAGCCATTCAAGGCCGCGTTAGTATTTGAAATCAACTGTTTTACGAATATCCTCGGACGAAGCGCCCACAAGAATCCTATAGTTGCCTTTCTCAGCCACCCAATCGTGCTTCTGGGCATCGAAATAGCTGATGGACGCCTTGTCCAAGGTGACTTTCACCTCACCGGACTTGCCAGGTTCAAGGAATATCTTGCCGAAGCCTTTGAGTTCCTTTACCGGACGCTCGACAGAGCTTTCAGGAGCACTGACATAGACCTGAACGATCTCCGCACCAGCCACAGAGCCTGTGTTCTTCA
>DJRG01000055.1:23721-23907 GCA_002438845.1 Bacteroidales bacterium UBA6366 | reverse complement strand
TGGAGACTCCGATCTTCTCGCAGAACATCTTGAGGGCCTCGGCCGTGTAGCCACGGCGCCTTACTCCGCAGAGCGTTGGCATACGCGGATCGTCCCAACCTGAGACAAGACCTTTCTGGACGAGCTCGAGGAGCTTTCTCTTGCTCATGAGCGTGTAGGTCAGGTTCAGTCTGGCGAACTCGTACT
>DJRG01000055.1:3408-23580 GCA_002438845.1 Bacteroidales bacterium UBA6366 | reverse complement strand
GTAGATGCACCACTTGTCGCCCGTGCGGTGGTGCGACGCGTGCTTGATCCTGTAAAGAATAGGGTCACGGAACATCATGTTCGGTGAGGCCATGTCGATCTTCGCGCGGAGAACCTTCTCACCGTCAGCGTACTTGCCGGCTTTCATGTCCCTGAACAGCTGGAGATTCTCCTCCACGCTGCGGTTTCTGTAAGGGCTCTCGGTTCCAGGCTTGTCCACGGTGCCGCGTCCCTTGCTGATCTCCTCCTGTGTCTGGTCATCGACGTAGGCCTGACCGCGTTCGATCATCTGCTCGGCCCAGGCGTAGAGCTGGTCGAAATAGTCGGAAGCGTAAAGCTCCTTCTCCCACTGGAATCCAAGCCACTTGATGTCCTCCTTGATAGAGTCGACATATTCAGTGTCCTCCTTGGTCGGGTTGGTGTCGTCGAAGCGCAGGTTGGTCTTGCCGCCGTATTTCTGCGCGAGACCGAAGTTGATGCAGATGCTCTTCGCGTGTCCGAGATGGAGGTACCCGTTAGGCTCCGGAGGGAAACGTGTCATCACGCTCTTCACTCTTCCGGATTTAAGGTCATCCTCAATTATCTCCTCAAGAAAGTTGAGTCTTTTCGGCTCCTCGGCCGTAGGATTTTTCGCTTCTTCCATTGTTCTGTCAGTATTAAACTCACAAAAATACGAAAATATTCCGCTGTTTGTCTCTTTTGGACGTGGAAATCGTCAGAGGCCTCTTTCGAGGACCTCGAGGCACATGCGGCCGTTGTGGTAGGGGCATTTCCAGAAGCCGGCGCGGTCGTCGGTGGTGTTCGGGGTGCCGTCGGGGCGGAGGCTCCAGTACCATTCGCCGTCGGGGCAGATGATGTGGCGGTGGATGAAAGACCATTCGGCGTCGGCGGATTCAAGCCAGCGTGGATCTCCTGTCTTCTGGTACTGGTTGACGCAGCCGACAACTGTCTCGGCCTGGACCCACCAGTGGCGGTCGGAATCCCGGTGACCGGTGGCGGGGTCATATTCATAGATCATCCCGCCGTCAGGGGTGAAACCTTCCATCGCGGCGGAGGCGACTTTTGCGCAGACAGGCTCGACTTTGGCGGCCAAAGCCGTGTCACCCAGCACTTCGGCGGCCTCGTCAAGCAGCCAGGACGCCTCGATGTCGTGCCCGTAGGAAACGGCGGTGGAGTGCGGAGCCCAATCATCCCCGAAGAAAAGACCGAGATGCCCGTCGGGACGTACAATTTTGTCAATGAATATGTTGACGAGGTTTTCGAGCTTTTCTTTCAGTCCTGCGTCCTTACACACCCTGTAAAGGTTGGTGTACCCTTCAAGAATATGCAGGTGCGTGTTCATGGTCTTGGAGTCGTTCTGATCCTTGTCGGAGAGACGCATGTCCTCGATCACGCCCCATTCGCGGGTGCAGGCCTCTATGTAGCCGCCTCCGGCCGGATCGTAGCTGTGCTCTTCTATGCTGTGGTAGAAAGACTTGGCAAGTTCCAAAGCTTCCGTGTCCCCTGTGGCCCTGAAATATTCAGCTAACCCATAGATAGCGAACGCTATGGCGTAGAACTGCTTTTTCGTGTCCTTAGGGCGGCCATCCGAGTCAAGGCTCCAGAAGAGTCCGCCATATTCCTCGTCGGTGAAACGGTCGCGGATCTCATGGTATGCCCTGGTGGCCGTGTCGAGATATTCCTTTTTACTAAGGACCCGGTACGAGCTGGCGAAAGTCCAGAGTATGCGGGAGTTGAGTATCGCACCTTTTTCCGCTCCTGGCACGAGTGTGCCATTGCCGTCCATCTTTCCGTAGAAGCCGCCCTTCGGGTCGCTCATCCTGTCCATCCAGAACGGAAGTATGTCTCCTTCCAGTTCCTTGATAAAATCTGTTCTGTCCATGACTTCAAAGTTATCAAAATCTTTCCCAATCAGGAAAGGTTGTGCCGGGATGATAAAAGCAATTGGCAAAAAAGTATTGTTTTAGAAGCTGTTTTTTAACTTATAAATATGAGCTTTATGATAATGCCGAGGTATAATAACGTCTGGGTGTACTGTGGTGTGACATAAATTCCACCCTCTGCTTTCTCAAGTCAAAATTATTTTCTAATTTTGCGACAGCACCAAACCTTACCACAGTCTCTGATTATTCCGCAGGCCAGGCAGGTTCGATGTTTTTGGTTTTTGAAAGTCCTTGCGCAGGTTGGCGCGAGGCGGTTAATTGTATAGAAGATGCCAGTGATTATTAACATAGACAACAGTTCCAGTGTCCCTGTCTACAAACAGTTGATGGATCAGGTCGAGGCCGGGGTGAAGAATGGTTCCTTCGCCTGCGGGGACATCCTTCCGTCCATGAACGAGCTTTCCGTCAGACTTGACATCTCCAAGGAGACGGTCAAGAAGGCATATTCCCTGCTGAGGGACAAAGGAGTCATCATGTCAACTCAGGGGAAAGGGTACTACATCGCTGACACTCAGACCGGCAGGAAACTGAAGATCCTTCTTCTGTTCGACAAGCTCAGCAACATCAAGCAGATTCTGTTCAACTCTTTCGCCACGACGATGGGCGACAAGGCGGACATGACGATCTACCTGCATAACCAGCAGATTGAAATTCTTGAATATTACCTTAACGAGAATCTCGGAAACTTTGACTATTATGTGGTCACGCCTCATTTTCCGCTTGACCCCACGATCCAGAAGAGGGTCTTGAAGGCATTGCGGCGGATTCCTAACCGCAAGCTGATTCTGCTTGACCACTACATCCCGGAATTGCCAGGGAACTATGGGGCTGTCTATCAGGACTTTGAGAACGACGCATACACCGGGTTGGCCATGGGACTGAAAAAGCTGCGTAATGTTCCGAAACTCAATGTCATCATAGAGCTGTCCAGTCTTTACCACCCTTTGATCTCGAAGGCCGTCTCAAGATTCTGCGAGGACAACGGCATTCCTTACGAGTTCTACACCCAGGTGACGCCGGAGATCGTCAAGCCGAAGGAAACCTACCTGATCCTTCACAGCCAGTTCGACATGGAACTTATCAATCTGGCAAGGGCCGCTCATTCGCTTAAACTGAAGCCGGGCCGCGATTTCAGCATCATTTCCTACAATGAGTCTCCTATGAGCGAGATTGTCCTTGATGGGCTTACCACGATCTCGGCGGATTTCGTCCAGATGGGAAGGCTTGCGGCCGAGATGATTCTGGAAGGCCGGAACTTGAAGTATAAGTGTGATTTCCGAATGACACGGCGTAATTCGTTTTGATGTGTCTTTTACCTTTTGAGAGACAAGGGGCAAGTTATGGTTATGGATGCTTTCAGGAATATGGCTGGGTTCAGGCTTGGATCTTATAATCTTAGGATGGGTCACCTTGACACCGACGATGACAACAAATGGCCGGTCCGTAGGCACCGCCTGATGGCGTCAATAGCCGCAAGCGCTTTTGATGTCGCTGGCTTGCAGGAGGTCAACACGCAAATGCAGAGTGACTTGAGAGAAGAGTTCTGGAAGGAATATTCATTCTGGTTCTTCAGCCCCTACTCTCAAGACGGGGTCGGGGACAAGGCTCACGGAATAATGTTCAGAAGTTCGATGTTCGAGATTTCCGGCAAGCGTTTCTTCTGGGTCTCCGACACTCCTGATGTCTGCACGGTGAACGACATCGGCCCCAGCGGGAATTTCCGCCGCGGAGGATGCTGCGCCGTGCTGACCCACAAGCCCACAGGCATACGCTTCTTCCTGCTCTGCACACATGCCTGCTACAATAAGGAGCCGAACGCAAGGTACGCCCATGTCTATCGTCAGATGGAAGAGAGGTACAACACGGAGGGATTGCCCTCCTTCATGGTCGGAGACATGAACGCCAGTCCTGACGAGGCGGCTTCCGTGACGTTCAGGGAATATTGGCGTGATGCCTACCTTACGATAGACGCGTCCTTGCGGACGGGACTTCAGAATACCTACAATGACTATGAATATCCTTCCGGAAGCGATCGCATAGACTACATTTATTATCGTGGCGCTGGAGTGGAGCCGCTAAGCTATCATTGCGACGGCACGCTTTACGCCGGCAAGTACGCTTCCGATCATTTTCCGATAATGTTGGACTTGAGGATTGAGAAATAGGTAATACGTTTAAGAATTGTCAAAAAAGTATTATATTTGCCCTGCTATGTCACAAGTCTTTTCGGAAATATCAGGGCTTTCGCAGCGGGATTGCTTCTACATCGTGGAGAGGCACAAGAAAGAGTTCACCTATCCGCTTCACCGTCACAGGGAATATGAGCTGAACTTCATCCAGAACGCCCCCGGGGTGCGCCGCATCGTCGGGGACAGCGTCGAGACGATAGGGGAATATGACCTTGTCCTGATCGCCTGCGAGAATCTGGAGCATGTCTGGGAGCAAGGCTCATGCAAATCTCCGGACATCAGGGAGATCACGATCCAGTTCTCTCCGGAGCTCTTCAGTGGCGGAATTCTGGACCGCAACCAGTTCGCAAGCATCAGGAAGATGCTTGAGCGGGCGAGTCACGGCCTTGCGTTTCCCCTCGCTTCAATCATGAGCGCATATTCGCAGATCAACGCCGTGGTCAACGAGAAAGACAGCTTCGTGCAGTTCATAAATTGTCTCCAGCTGCTTTACATCCTCTCCGGCTGCGAGTCCAGGGAACTTGCCAGCAGCTCGTTCGCCCACTCTCCGAGGGACACTGAGAGCCGCCGCGTGATGAAGGTCAAGGAATATATCAACCAACACTACGCCGAGGATGTCACCCTTCCCGAACTGGCTGATCTCGTGGGGATGAGCCCAAGCTCCTTCAGCCGCTTCTTCAGGCTCAGGACCGGCAAGACCCTGTCTTCCTATCTGATTGACATCCGGCTTGGCAACGCGGCGAGAGCGCTTGTAGACACCACTTCCAACGTCTCTGAGATCTGCTATGCGTGCGGATTCAACAACCTGTCCAATTTCAACAGAGTGTTCAAGGCGCGCAAGGGGGTCACTCCGCATGAGTTCCGCTCCATGTACAAGAAAAAGAAAGTCATTGTGTAGCGGATTATTTGCATTATTTATCAAAATTGTATTTGTTTTCGTTTCGGCATGTGCGTAATTTTGCATCGTAAACAAAATTAGTGACACTTGAAACGCAATCAATTAATTCTTGCAGTCTTAATCTGCTTGTTCACAGTGACTTCGTGTGAGAGGAAGGGATCGGATGATTCCTGCTTTTTCGGTGTGGAAGGTACATGCTTCGTCATGTCCGGGAAGCCTGTCCGCTTCATAGGAACCAATGTCTGGTACGCGTCCGACATCGCGGTCAGCGATCCGGGGCGTCTCGCTGTCGAACTGGATTCGCTCAAGGCTCTCGGGCTGACAAACATCAGGGTCTGCGCCACCGAGGAGAATTTCGAAGGGATGGACATACTGCTTTCCGAACTGGAGAAGCGTGACATGGCCGCCGTGCTCTTCCTTAATAACGCATGGGAATGGAGTCCGACCGGCTATCGTTCCTATCTTGAGGCCGCCGGAGCCGGACATCAGCCTCATCCTTTCGTCGATGGCTACTGGCCTTACATGTGCGCTATGGCTGAGTTCGCCGCGAACGAAAAGGCTGTGGAGCTTTTCCGGGAGCACGTGCGTAAGTATGTGGAAAGATATTCACAGAACCCTGCCGTCTTCGCATGGCAGATCTGCAACGAGCCGAGACCGTTCAGTACTGATTCATTGAAGGTTGAGGCCTTTGTCGATTATATTCAAGGAACCGCCGAGCTCATCAAATTCCTGGATCCCAACCACCTCGTCTGCACCGGCAACGAAGGCGCGATTGGATGCAATGACGGCGACTATGACCTCTGCCGCAGGTTGAACGACTGTCCTTACATCGACTACATCACCGTCCACATCTGGCCTTTCAACTGGGGCTGGATCAAGGACGGCGAGGCCGCCGGGGATCCGGAACTGGTCAAAAGCAGGACTCTTGAGTACCTCGGGCGTCATTTGGACTTGGCCAGGGAGCTGGGAAAGCCGGTTGTCGTTGAGGAATTCGGCTACCCGCGTGACGGGCAGGACTGGAGGAACACCTCGGGTGTGGAAGAGAGAAACGAGTACTACACTATCATATTCAATGAGGTGATCAAGTCTGCCGGAGAGAATGGTCCTCTTGCCGGATGCAACTTCTGGAGTTGGAGCGGAGTCGCCAGGCAGACCCACGAGTTCTGGCAGGAGGGAGACGACCTTTGCGGCGATCCTTCGCAGGAGGCCCAGGGACTCAATGGGGTCTATCTCTCGGACAGGAGCACGGTGGAACTGATAAGGGAGTACACCGGCAGGTTGGCGGAAGCAACAAAATAATCATATATAGTAACGTTAATCTAAAATCAAATAGCATGAAAAGTAAGCTATTGACATGCTTGTTGGTGCTCTTCCTCGGAAGCTCACTGACAGCCCTTGCGCAGACGAAGACCGTGACAGGTACCGTAAAGGACCAGTCAGGGCTTGGAGTCATAGGGGCCAGCATCCAGGAAAAGGGGACCAAGAACGGTGCCATCACGGACTTGGATGGAAACTACTCAATCACAGTCAAGGACAACGCTGTCCTTGTCTTCACTTCGATCGGCTACGCGGCCCAGGAAATCACGGTCTCAGGTAAGACAAAGATCGATGTCGTGATGGCCGAGGACACGCAGTACCTTGACGAGGTCGTCGTGGTCGGTTACGGTACGATGAAAAAGAGTGACCTGTCCGGTGCCTCGGTCTCAATGAAGGAGTCCGATCTTAAAGGCTCCGTCATCACTAACCTCGACCAGTCTCTCCAAGGCCGTGCGGCAGGTGTTTCCGCCGTGCAGACCTCCGGAGCTCCGGGCTCATCGTCATCAATCCGTGTCCGTGGACAGGCGACTGTGAACTCTGCGGCCGAGCCTTTGTATGTGATCGACGGTGTGATCGTACAGGGAGGCGGAAACTCCGGCAGCGACTTCGGTCTCGGATCCCTCGGCAACGGTAAGATCTCCACGATCTCTCCTCTTGCCACCATCAACCCTTCCGACATCGTCAGCATGGAAATCCTCAAGGACGCCTCAGCCACCGCGATTTACGGAGCGCAGGGTGCCAACGGAGTCGTTCTCATCACGACAAAGCGAGGCAAGGCTGGTGAGGCCAAGTTCACCTACGACGGAATGTTCGCCGTCAACCGCCAGACCAGCAGGATCGACATGATGAATCTTCGTGAATATGCCGAGTACTACAACGACATGGTGTCATTGGGCGAGCTGACCGCGAACTCCTACTACTCGGATCCTTCCATTCTCGGAAAGGGTACCAACTGGCAGGACGAGATTTTCCGCACAGCCCTCCAGCACCAGCATCAGATCAGCGCCCAAGGTGGTACCGAGAAGGTGCAGTACTATCTTTCCGGTTCTTACATGGATCAGGAAGGTACCTTGATCGGCTCCGATTTCAACCGTTATTCATTCAGGGCCAACATCGACGCACAGCTTAAGGATTGGTTCAAGCTCGGACTGAACGCGACCTACGCCAACACCAACGACAACATTAAGCTTGCCGATGGTACTGCTGGTGTGATTTTCTACTCACTCTCGACTTTGCCTGACATTCCTGTCTATGACATTGACGGAAACTATTCGACAACCGTGCGTGAGGGTTACACAAGCGCCAACCCTGTGGCTCTCGCTATGATGGACGAGTACCTTCTTGGCCGTCAGAAACTTACTGGTAATCTTTACGCTGAGTTGACTCCTGTGAAGCATTTCGTGTTCAGGAGCGAACTTGGTTTTGATGTCAGCGCTTCCAATGCTACGACCTACAAGCCGATAGTCAACCTCGGTGGTTGGACACGTAATTCCAACACCATGAGCTGGCAGAAGAACAACAGCAAGTTCTGGCAGCTGAAGAACTATCTTACATATTCTAATCAGTTCGGCAAGCACAGTGTCACCGCGATGGTGGGTCAGGAGTGCTGGGAGTCAAGATGGGATTACCTCAGCGGAACGAACACAGGTCTTCCGTCCGATGATATTCATAACATCAAGCTCGCCACCGGTGACGCCACGTTGACTTCCGGATTCGGCTCATCGGCAATGGCCTCGTTCTTCACTCGTGAGACCTACAACTACGATGACCGCTACCTCTTTACCTACACCTACCGTTACGATGGATCCTCTAACTTCGGCCCTGATAACCGTTGGGCTGGATTCCACTCATTCGCTGGCAGCTGGAGATTCTCCAACGAGAAATTCCTCCAGGGCATGAAAGAGGCGCTCAGAATGAGCAATGGTAAAATCCGTGTCGGTTGGGGACAGACTGGTAACGCCAACATCGGTGCCGGAGCCTGGGAGTCAGGCATGAGCAAATTGCCTTCTGCCCTTGGTGACAGCCAGCGCCCTTCAATCATTCCAAACACTGGTATTCACTGGGAGAAGCAAGTTCAGACCAACATCGGTCTCGACCTTGGATTCTTAGAGGGAGCAGTCAACCTTACTGTTGACCTTTATAAAAAGAAGTCTTCAGACATGTTGATGTCTCTGACCCTTCCGTCATATATGGGTACTCACGGCAACGCGTCTTCAGCTCTTGCCGCACCTAAGGGAAACTACGGTACAATTGAGAACAAGGGTCTTGAGATCACTCTCGACACCCATCCTATCAACCACAAGAACTTCGGTTGGGACAGCAATTTCCAGATTTCATTCAACCGCAACAAACTTGTGTCCCTTGACGGTACTGCCAATGCCCAGCTGGTCGGTTACGGTCAGTGGAGCGACATCGTCAGCGTCACCGAGGTCGGACAGTCTCTCTACAATTTCTATGGTTACAAAGTGGCAGGTGTCTATACCTCCCTGGAAGACATCCAGAAGTCTCCGAAGGCAGAGAAATACCCTGCCGATGGTGTCTTCAACAAGAACACCACTGTCTGGGTGGGTGACATCAAGTACGAAGACATCAACAATGACGGTGTGATCAACGAGAATGACAAGACCAACATCGGCTCTCCTCTTCCGAAGTTTACCTTTGGCTGGACGAACACCTTCCGTTACAAGAAGGTTGATCTGAGTGTCTTCATCAACGGCTCCTACGGCAACAAGATCCTCAACTACAACATGATGGGGCAGGGACACAATGGACTTGTCCACATGAACAGCGCTTGGGTCAACCAGCACACATCCATCAAGGACCGCGCGCAGCTTGTTCCGATCGATGCACAGAAGACTTATGCCAGTGGCAATTGGTATGATGACATCACCAATGTGACTGTCGCCAATCCTGACACCAAGACTCCGCGTCCTTCGATCTCTGATCCTAACGACAACGACCGCTTGAGCGACCGTTACATAGAGGACGGAAGCTACATCCGCATCAAGAACATCACTTTGGGCTACACCTTCCCTAAGGCTCTTCTGAAGAAGGTGAAGATCGACAATGTACGCGCCTACGTGAACATCCAGAACCTCTACACCTTTACCAAGTACACGGGCTATGACCCTGAGGTCGGTGCAAGCACCCAGGATTCCACAGGTTTGACATTCGGTGTCGATAACGGACGTTATCCTTCACCTACCACTTACTCCTTCGGGCTGAACATCACATTCTAATTTTGGAGGAAAAGACAATGAATAATATAGTTAAAGCATTTGTGGTCGGCATTCTGGCTCTTGGCGCGGTTTCCTGCGACGACTTCCTCAACCGTCCGTCAGAGGACAACTACACAACCGAGCAGTACTACAAGAACGACACGCAGTGCGAGCAGGGTGTGAACTACCTTTACAACTCTCCGTGGTACGACATAATCCGCTTCTACATCTACGGAACAGAGACAATGTGCGGCAATGTCTATCAAGGGCAAAGCGCCTACACTACCCTGACCGTGAACGGAACTGACGGAGATCTTAAGAATATGTCATACTCGCTGTGGGCGGTGAACGCTCATTGCAACACTGTGATAAACAACATCCTTCGTTCCGAAGGACCATCGCAGGCCAAGAAGAACCAAAGCATCGGTGAGGCTCTCTCATGGAAGGCCATGGCTTACTTCTTCCTCGTCAGGACATTCGGAGACGTTCCGATCATCCACGACAACACCGAGTCCATCAAGGCCGGAAACTACAATGAAATTGAGAAGGTTCAGAAGGCCGATGTCTATGAATATATCATAATGACCCTTGAGAAGGCTATGGAGCTTCTCCCTAAGAATCCTTACATCGGAGTCTACAACCGCATCGACTACTATGCCGCCGAGGCCCTGCTTTCCAAGGTTTATCTCACCAAGGCTGGTGTGACCGGCTCTCTGGATCAGAATGACCTTGCCAAGGCGCGTGACTACGCCAAGGATGTCATCGAGCATTCCGGCAGGTCCCTTACCCCGGTATATTCAGACGTGTTCCGTCTGTCTCCAAAGGTGTTCCAGCAGACCGGTGAGTGCTTGTTCTCATGGCTTTGGACAAGTTCATCAGGCATCTGGACTGCCCAGAACTCAATCCAGAGTGATGTCGGCATGGGTGGTTTTGACGAGTTCGGTGACTGCTGGGGTGACTGGAAAGGCCCTTCTGTTGACCTTCAGGACGCTTTTGGAGTGTCAGCTGACGAGGACCCGGAAGTCAGAAAAGCTAACGAAAAGGATGACCGCCGAGCTGCCACGATGATGATGTTCGGAGACCAGTACGACTATTTCTGGACAGACCTCGGTGGATTCGACTTCTACCGTTTCTACTACGATCCGAGCTATTCACCTAACAGCACGAACGGAAGCTTCCAATGTGGTTCCGGCGCCAACTATTGCAAGCATCTCTATGGTGACGACGCTGACCATGTGGCAGCTCTTGGAACTCATGCCAGCAACATGACGAACCAGCTTCCTACTCACATTCTGAGGCTCAGCGACATCTACCTTGTTTATGCCGAGGCATGTCTCTTGACTGGCGATGCAGCTTCCGCTCTTGAATATGTCAATAAGGTTCGTGAGCGTGCCCATGCGGAGCCGCTGAAGTCTGTCACATTCGAAGACGTCTGGAAAGAACGCCGTCTTGAACTTGCCCTTGAGGGAGACCGCTGGTACGATTTCGTACGTCTTTCCTACTACGATGTGAACAGCTGCATCTCCGAGCTTCTTGGCCAGAGAAGGTCATCGTGGGACGGCCTTTCCAAGGCCTACGGCAACTATGTCCTTGACGCTACCGGTGAATATGCCGGCCCTGGAGCCAACGCATGGGACAACTCTGAGATCAAGTACAAAGGTGACGAGGAGCTCGTCGATGTGAAGGCTTCGATGTTCACAATGCCGTTCCCGTCAGAGGACGTTGTTCTCAACCCTAACATGGGTTCAGACGTGGCAGGAGTCCATGTTGACGTCCGTGAGACTTATAAGTATGACTTTTAATCAGTGAGTAACTTATGAAATCAATCATAAAATATTTTGTTGCCGCTCTCTGTGTGGCTGGCCTTTTCTCCTGCGACAGGGCTGACTACCCGGATCGTTTCAGACAGGCTGACGGCAAGCCGACCGTTCATTTCGTAAGGCCTGCGGATCAGGATGTGACCATCACATCGGCAAGCCTTGAGCAGATCATCTGCATCGTGGGCGAGAACCTCAAGAGTGTCCATGACATCTATTTCAATGACCAACCGGCCATTCTTAACACCAGCTACATGACTGACGAGACCCTTGTAGTGGCCGTTCCTAAGAATCTGCCTGTTGTCACGACTGACAAGATGTACCTTATCACAAAGGATAGCACAGTCGTGGACTATGACTTCAAAGTGCTTCTTCCAGTTCCGAAAGTGAATGGAATGTCTTTCGAGTGGGCTGCTCCTGGCGAGACTGTCACCATCACCGGTAACTATTTCGCAGAACCTCTCACGGTTGAATTCCCAGGTGCTGAGGCTACCGCAATTTCCAATGTGACAATCAACTCATTTGATGTTGTGGTCCCTGAAGGCGCGCAGCCTGGCAAGATTAAGGTGACAACCGAATCAGGAACCGCTCAGTCCATCTTCCAGTACAAAGACAGCCGTGGCATGCTGTTCAGCTTCGATGATGCCCGTGGAAACCATGGTTGGCATGCCATGACTATTCAAAGCGATGAGAACTCGCTGGACGGCAACTATCTCCAACTCTACGATGCCGGTGGCCTCAAGGCTGACGGTACCGACTGGGGTGACACGGGCTACCACTTTGAGTATTGGCCGGGCAACTGGAACACTCCGGAGACTTACGATGACCCTGAAGGAATTGACCTTAGAAAAGTCGTTGATTTCACGGATTTCGCCAACATGGCTCTCAAGTTCGAGATGCGCATTCCTGAGGATCATCCATGGACTGGATGCCCGATGCAGATCTACTTCGCAAGTCTTGGCATGTGCACCCTCGCCACTGCAAACAACACCTATTTCCATGATGACGCGATTTCTCTTCCACGTGCGCTGTACAAGCCTTGGAAGGCGACTGGATCATTTGACACAGGCGGAAAATGGATCACTGTGACATTCCCGTTCTCCAGCGACTTCGTTTGGTACTGGGATGGAACAAAGGCATCTGGTGTGCTTTCTGCCGACTCGTTCTCTGGTTTTGAGATCTTTATGGCTGCTGGAGAAGCAGAGGGAACACCTTGCTCTCCGTTGATCCAGATTGACAACATCCGCGCTGTCCCTTACAAATAATGAATGGAGGAAAAGAACATGAAAAAGATATTTAAATATTCAGCACTCATAGCTCTCTGCTCCGCGTTTGTCGGTCTGACAGGTTGCGGACAGGAGGAACTGGACACTGATCCGTACGGAGACGGTGTGAAGCTTGCTGCCTTCGCTCCGGAGCCGGCAATGCGTGGAGGCGAGCTCCGCATTCTCGGAAGCAACCTTCAGGACGTGTCTGAGATCCGGCTTCAAGGCGGTGTCTCAATCACTGAGTACGAGGTAGTGGAATCAGGGAAACATTCCGAAATCCGTTTCACGATTCCTCTCGAAGGACCTGAGCCAGGTAAGATCACTATTGTGGACAAGGACGGCAAGGAACATTCAAGCCTCTCGTCCCTTACTTTCACCGAGCCGATGGAGATCGCTTCATTCGCACCGGCAGAGGTACTTTCCGGGGATGTCATCACCATCACCGGTGAATATCTCAACATCGTCAAAGAGGTTATCTTCGGCGGAGATGTAAGGGCGACAGAGTTTGTAAGCCAGTCTCGTCACGAGTTGAAGGTCAAGCTTCCGGCCAACGCGGTCAGTGGTTATGTCCAGATCGGTGACGTGAACGAGCTTGAGGATGAGCAGACCATCCCTAACATCGTCTATTCCAAAGAGGAACTGACTGTCGGAGATCCTGTTGTGGTGGCAGCCAAGAAAGCCACCTACAAGTCCGGTGAAGTCGTCACTGTCACAGGTGAGCATCTTGATATGATCCAGACCATTGATCTTGCCGGAGCAAGCGGTGTTGAGTTCACTTGCAGTGAAGATGCCACAGCGATCACATTCAATCTCCCAGCATCAGCCACAGACGGAGATATCACCTTGACCTCATTCGCTGGCAAGGCATTCAACGCCGGTGAGATCGAGACTGTCACTGTAGCAGACCTTGGTATTGCCTCAATGGCAAAAGATGGTCGTTATAAGGCAGGTGGCTCAGTGGAGATCTCTGGCTCGGATCTTGACCTTGTGACCAAACTTGAGTTCAACAATGCGGAGGCCTCATTCGTCCTCAAGGACGGAAAACTCTACGCTGACATTCCGGCTGCGGCCAAGGACGGTGCTGTCACCGTGACCCTTGAGTCCGGAAAGCAGGCCACAACTCCTGAGATCGAGGTCGTGAAGCCGGTGATTACCGGAGTTGACAAGACTTCCGCCGTGGCAGGAAAGGACAAGATAGAGCTCAGCGGAACCGACCTTGACCTCGTCACGGGTGTCAAGAACGGAGATGATGTGCAGGGATTCATCACTTGTGAATATGTCATCGACAGCCCTGAGAAGATCACCGTCACTGTGGCCCGCGAGGCTTATAACGGTCCGTTCACAGTGACCGCTGCCAATGGCTACGAGTCAGTTTCCGCCAATGTGGAGATCACTTACGACGAGGCTGTCTCCATCACCTTCACAAAGCCTTCATTCAGTGTGGGACGTCAGGTATCGATCACCGGAACCAACCTCCAGAACATCGAGTCCCTCACCATCAAGGGCAAGAAAGTCATTTCATTTGTCAACAGGACAGATGACTCCATGTCATTCGGAATCCCTGAGGGAGTCGGCCCTGGAGTCTATCGTCTGGGAATCACCCTCGTGACCGGTGAGACATTCAACTGGCCTGTTCCGTTCGAGATCACTGCTCCTTACACCGAGACATTCATCTGGGAAGGAAATGAAGACCTTGCCGGCTGGGGCAACTCTCCTTATCTTGGTGCGCCTAACGCCTTCCAGGAGATAGGCATCGCAGAGGGTGACGTCATCAGAGTTTACTTCACCACTTACAATGAATGGTGGCAGATCAAGACCTATGCCGGTCATTGGGGAGATCCGTTCAAATTTGCGGAAATAGATGGAGCGGACACGATCACTCCTAACAATTGTGACGCTTCCGCAGGGTATTTCGCGTTCAATGTGACTGCGGATATTCTTGCCCAGCTCATCAATCAGGACACCACATGGGGTGGAGCGTTCCAGTGCCAGGGTGAAGGTGCTGTCATCAAGGGCGTAAGTCTTATCCACTACGGAGCGACCGAGAAGGTCATCTGGGAAGGTGAAAGGTACACCGGAGACAACTACGAGAACAATCTTGAGATCGGAACCGAGGACGACTGGGTGAACGCCGGGCTGGAAGAGGACTGCGAGATCCGAATCTATTTCTCGGCGAAGTCGGAGACCGATTGGCAGATCCAACTCTTTGACGGTCACTGGGGTGAACTTAATGATCTGAATATGCCGGGGAAGGCTAACCAGTTAAACGCTGAGAACTCTCCTGAGGCCTTCGGAAAGGGTTACGTCAGTTTCAAGGCCACAAAGCCTATCTTTACCAAACTTACAACGAAAGCTAATTGGGGGTTTGCCCTCATCGTTCAAGGCAAGGGTATTACAGTTAAGAAGATAGCGTTCTTGTAGGACCTGTTTTGATATTATTCCGGGGGAGGGTGAAACCTCCTCCGGAATCCAAATTAAATGAATATGCGATTGAGAATGCCTGTAATATTCCTTGCCGCGGCGCTGCTTTTTTCCTGCGGAGGGAAAGAAAACGAGACCCCTGCTCCAGAGCCGGAGGCTCCGACAACGATGACTGTGTCTCCTGTAAGTTATGAGGCCCCTGTCGAGGGTGGCGGCTTCACGGTAAGCGTCACTGCTCCGGCAAGACCTACTGCCGTGGCCAGTCAGAACTGGGTCACGGTGACTGACGGGACATATTCAAAGTACAAGATTGACTATCCCGTCAAGGTGGCGTCAAACGATACCTACGAGGCCCGCACCGCTGTGATCACCATCAAGAGCGGATCGTTCTCGCAGGAGGTTTCGATCTCGCAGCCAGGTAAGGAGAAACCGGTTGAGCCAGAGACTCCGACAGAGCCTGAGAAAGGAGATAACGATGCGTGGAAAATGGCTGAGAAACTTGGCCTTGGACTGAACATCGGCAACCAGATGGACGCTTTTGACGGAAATTCCGAGAAAGCCATCGAGGGGTGCTGGACGAACGGACAGAAACTGTCGAAGTCTGTCTTCACCAGTCTGAAATCCAAGGGCTTCAAGTCCGTGAGGATTCCGATCACATGGCTTGGCCACATAGGATCTGCTCCGGACTACAAGATTGATGACCGCCTTGATAGGGTTGCCGAGCTTGTGGATTGGGCTGAACAGGCCGGTCTCAACACGATCATCAACATCCACCACGACGGCTCGTTGGACTTCAAGAACGGCTCATACACCACCCATTGGCTCAACATCCGTGGAGCTGCCGCTGATGCCGCTGTCAACACCCAGATCAAGGCCGAGATCAAGGCGGTCTGGACCCAGATCGCTGAAAAGTTCAAGGACAAGGGTGATTTTCTGATCTTCGAGTCCTTCAACGAGATTCAGGACGGTCATTGGGGATGGGGCGAGGACTATAAGAGCGCCGCCGGAAAGAAAAAGCAGAACGACATACTCAATGAGTGGAACCAAACGTTTGTGGATGCGGTGCGTGCCACGGGAGGCAACAACGCCCAAAGGTGGCTCGGTGTGCCGGGCTATGCCGCGGATCCGTCCTTCACTCTCAACGATGGCTTCGTGCTGCCGGATGACCCGGCGAAGAGGGTTATGGTAAGCTTCCACAACTACACTCCTTACGCGTTCTGTCAGACAGGAGAGGCGAGTGATTGGGGGCACACAAGGCGTTCCAACCTATCCGATTCAAACTATTCGGAGGACTTCCACAAGGAGATCTGCTACAAGTTCTACAAGGCCTATGTGGAGAATGGCGTGCCGGTCTATATGGGTGAATATGGCTGCACGAACAGAACTGACGCCACCGCTCGCAAGTTCCAGCTCTATTGGCTTGAATATGTCAGCAAATGTGCCAAGACATTCGGAATCAGCGGTTTCATCTGGGAGAATGGGGCTGTCGGCTCCAACGGGGAGACCTACGGCATCATCAACCACGAGACGGGTGAATATCTTGACCCTGTTTACAGCAAGCAGATTGTGGAGACCTGCTCGAATGGTTTCTACAAAGAAGGAATCAGTTACACTCTCGAATCAGTCTATAACAAGGCCCCTAAATATTGATTATGAAAGGAATACTCACAATGATTTCCGTGGCGGTTCTCGCTGCCGGTTGCGCTTCCAAGGCCGAGTGGCCTCATCTTGACAAAGGTGCCAACGAATTGATGACGACACTGAAGGCGGCTTCGTCAGAAGGCCGATTCATGTACTTCCATCAGGATGACCTCGTCTATGGCCATTCATGGAAGGTTGAGGATGCCCAGGGCGACCCTCTCGACCGTTCTGATGTCAAGTCCGTCAGCGGACAGTTCCCGGCCGGGGTTGGCTTTGATCTGGGCGGAATCGAACTTGGAGACGAGGCGAATCTGGACAATGTCCCGTTCAGCCTTATGCGCAGGGCGGCTGTGACCCACTACGAAAGGGGAGGGGCTGTGACATTCTCCTGGCATCCACGCAATCCGCAGACCGGAGGTGATGCCTGGGATGTCAGCTCGGATCAGGCCGTGGCCGGAGTTCTGGAAGGTGGAGCGAACCACGGGCTGTTCATGGAATGGCTTTCCAGGGCGGCTGATTTCCTTGGCTCCTTGAAGGACTCAAAGGGCGAGATGATTCCGGTGATATTCAGACCGTGGCATGAGAATCTCGGCGGCTGGTTCTGGTGGGGCGCCTCCTGCTGCACCGAGGAGCAGTACAAGGAATTATATTCAATGACTCATGAATATCTTGCCGTGACCCGCGGGCTCAGAAACCTTGTGTGGGTATATTCTCCGAACTCCAACCTTACCGAGGAGAGTTTCTACAGCCGTTATCCGGGTGACGGGAATGTTGACATCATCGGGGTGGATCACTACGACTATGCCTCCGCTGATTCCACCAAGACCGACTCTGAAAGGATTGGGGAAGCCAACGCCTACTTCGGCAAGGTGCTGCGTTTGGACATGGAACTTCTGTCCGGCATAGCTGACGCCCACGGTAAGTTGCTTGCGCTCAGTGAGACCGGCTTTGAGTCCACGCCTGATCCTCGTTGGTGGACCGATGTCCTGCTGGAGAATCTCAAGGACGCCCCGGTCTGCTATGTCTTGACTTGGAGGAACGCTTGGGACAAGCCGGAGCATTATTTCGCTCCTTTCGAGGGCTCAGCCGACGCTGAGGATTTCAAGGAGTTTTGCGGAGACGACAGAACCATATTCCTGAAATAAAAGTATTTTGAATTTTGATAAAGAATATATTAGAGATGGATTTTGAAGAAAGATTGAAGTGGTTGGAGGCCGAACACGAAAAGCTGGTCTCATTGAAGAACGAACCTGTCTATGTCAACGGAGTCTATGAAAGGTACAAGAACCCGGTACTCACTGGTGCACATGCCCCTTTGTTTTGGAGGTATGACCTTGATCCTGAGACGAATCCTTATCTTGAGGAAAGGTTCGGAATCCATGCGACGTTCAATTCCGGAGCCATCAAATGGAACGGGAAATACGTCCTTGCCGTCCGTGTCGAGGGCGCTGACAGGAAATCATTCTTTGCGATCGCCGAGAGTCCGGACGGGGTGGACAACTTCCGTTTCTGGGACAGGCCTATCACAATGCCTGAATATGGCGAGCCGGCCACCAATGTCTATGACATGAGGCTCACAGCCCATGAGGACGGCTGGATCTACGGACTGTTCTGCGTGGAGCGCAAGGACCCTTCCGCTCCGGCGGGGGATTTGTCCTCGGCTGTGGCCTGCGCGGGAATCGCAAGGACAAAGGATTTGATCCATTGGGACAGGCTTCCTGACCTCAAGTCTGGTTCCCAGCAGAGGAATGTCGTGCTTCATCCTGAGTTCGTGGACGGGAAATATGCCCTTTACACAAGGCCGCAGGACGGATTCATCGATGCCGGCAACGGTGGGGGAATCGGCTGGGCTCTTGTGGATGACATCACGAACGCAGAGGTCAAGGATGAGAAGATCATCAACCTGCGCCACTACCACACGATCAAGGAACTCAAGAACGGTGAGGGGCCGGCTCCGATCAGGACTCCGAAAGGGTGGTTGCATCTGGCACATGGTGTAAGAGGCTGTGCTTCAGGACTTCGCTACGTCCTTTACTTGTACATGACATCTTTGGAGGATCCTTCGAAGGTGATCGCCGAGCCGGCGGGGTTCTTCATGGCTCCGGAGGGTGAGGAATATGTCGGGGATGTGATGAACGTTCTGTTTACGAACGGTTGGATCGCTGACGAGGACGGGAAGGTCTTCATCTACTACGCTTCCTGCGACACAAGGATGCATGTGGCGACCTCCACGGTTGACAGGATGGTGGACTACTGCTTCGGCACCGAGCCGGACGGTCTTTCCACCGGTGAGTCAGTCCGCACGCTCAACAGATTGATTGACAAGAATCTTAAGGCATAACAACAATGGAAAAGATAAGGACCGGTTTCGCGGAAAAGATCGGCTACGGCTTCGGAGACATGTCTTCCTCGATGTTCTGGAAGATATTCTCCTACTACCTCCCGTTCTTCTACAGCAACATATTCGGACTCACCCTTGATCAGGTCGCCCTGCTTTTAGTCGTCACCAGAATCTGGGACGCAGTCACTGACCCGATGATGGGAGTGCTGGCCGACAGAACCACGACGAAGTGGGGAAAATACCGTCCTTATCTTCTCCTGATGGCTATTCCTTTCGCACTGAGCGGAATATTCCTGTTCTCAACCCCGGCCGCGTCCCCGACCGTCAAACTCGTCTGGGCGTACCTCACCTACATCATGATGATGACCGTCTACACCGGCGTCAACGTGCCTTACGGAGCGATGCTGGGAGTGATGACGGACAATTCCGACACCAAGACCGTGCTGAGCTCGTACAGGATGTTCTTCGCCTACGGTGGCAGTTTCCTGGCCCTGTTCTGCTGGGAGCCTCTGTGCCGGCTTCTCGGAGGCTACGATGCCCCGTCCGGCTGGAGGAACGCAATGATTGTCATAGCGGTTTTCTGCCTCATTCTGTTCCTTCTATGCTTCAGGATGACCAGAGAAAAACTGCGCACTGTCAGCAAGGTCTCCGTCGGCAGTGACCTTAAATCCCTTCTGCGCAATGCTCCATGGTGGATTCTCATCGGAGCGGCACTTTGTTCTAACCTCTTCAATACAGTCCGGGGAAGCACTGTGGCGTACTTCTTCAACGATGTCATCGGGCAGGATGTACGCCTGAACCTCGGATCACTGAGTTTTCTGTTCTATGCAGGCCTGTTCCTGTCGATAGGAGAAGTCTGCAACATGGTTGGAGTGGCCCTTGCCGTCCCTCTTTCCGAAAAACTCGGCAAGAAAAGCACTTACATGCTTTCATTCGCTGCTCTGATCTTGTTCAGTGCCTTGTTTTTCTACATCCCGATCAGTCAGGGAGGCTACTACTGGATGCTGATCCTCCAGATTGTGATCAGTGTGTTCACGGGAGTGATCTCGCCTTTGGTCTGGAGTATGTACGCCGATGTCAGCGATTTCGCTGAGAACCGTGACGGGACCGCCTCGACCGG
>DJRG01000055.1:0-3321 GCA_002438845.1 Bacteroidales bacterium UBA6366 | reverse complement strand
CTCAAGGCATTCGACTACAACACCGCTCCGGGAGCCGTTCAGACTCCGGAGGCCATCAACGGCCTGTGGCTGCTGATGAGCTGGATTCCGGCAATCGTGGCCGGGCTTGCGGTCGTCGTGATCTTCTTCTATCCTTTGACGAGAAGCAGAATGATCGCCATTCAGGACGAACTTGCAATCAAGAGAGCCAAGGATTTGGGAGACAAGCCAGAGACATCAGAGGAGATGGAAACATCTTCACGGCTCTGGAGTGGACTACCTATGGTGATGCGTTGGGCGATGGCCGTTCTTGCCGTCATTCTTGCGCTCGAACTAATATTCATTATTCTGAAATAAAGGAATATTCTGAAATGATGGACTACGGCCATTTTGACGATTCGTCCAGAGAGTTCGTGATCACTGATCCCGCGACTCCTTGGCCTTGGATAAACTACCTCGGAACCGAGAATTTCTTTTCGTTGATTTCAGGGACCGCGGGAGGATATTCATTCTACCGTGACGCAAAGTTCCGCCGTCTGACCCGCTACCGCTACAACGGAGTGCCGATGGACGCGGGAGGAAGGTATTTCTACATCAATGACGGGGGCTGCGTCTGGAGTCCGGGCTGGAAGCCGTGCAAGACCCCGCTGGATTTCTACGAGTGCCGTCACGGGATGGGGTACACACGCATTGCCGGCGAAAAGAATGGCCTGAGAGTGAGTGAGTTATTTTTCGTCCCTCTTGGATACGACTGCGAGATCCAGAAAGTCACGCTGGAAAACCGTGGCGAGACCGCAAAGAAATTCAAGTTATGGTCATTCGTGGAATGGTGCCTTTGGAACGCCGAGACCGACATGGAGAATTTCCAGCGGAATCTATCCACCGGAGAGGTTGAGGTAGAGGGGAGTGTCATCTACCACAAGACCGAGTACCGGGAGCGCCGTGACCACTACGCATTCTACGGAGTCAACGCCCACATTGACGGTTTTGACACGGACAGGGACTCGTTCATCGGGATGTACAACGGCTTCGACAGCCCTCAAAACGTGATGGCCGGGAAGTCTTCGCAGTCAATCGCCCATGGTTGGAGTCCGGTAGCCTCGCACTGCCTTGAGCTCACGCTTGGGCCGGGCGAGTCCAAAGATCTTGTCTTCGTGCTCGGCTACGCTGAGAATCCGTCCGGCTCGAAGTTCGTGAAACCTACCGGCTATGAACTGAATTCCGGCTCTGGAGTGATCAACAAGGAAGTTGCCAGAAAGGTGATGGCCGCATTTGACACCTCGGAGAAAGTCGATGAGGCTTTCGGAGCGTTGAGGCACTATTGGGAGGGCCTTCTGGGCAATTTCTCTCTTGTTTCCGGTGTGCCGGAGCTTGACAGGATGGTCAACATCTGGAATCAGTACCAGTGCATGGTCACGTTCTTGATGAGCCGAAGCGCCAGCTTCTTCGAGAGCGGAATCGGCAGGGGAATGGGATTCCGGGATTCCAACCAGGATCTTCTTGGAATAGTGCATCAGATTCCGGACCGGGCCCGTCAGAGAATCCTCGACATAGCTGCGACCCAGTTCCCGGACGGCAGCTGCTATCACCAGTACCAACCGCTCACAAAGCGCGGCAACGATGGAATCGGTGGAGGCTTCAACGATGACCCGCTTTGGTTGCTTGTGGGTGTGGATGCCTACTTGCGCGAGACCGGAGACTTCACGATCCTTGATGAATATGTCCAATTCAACAACGTCCCCAGCAGCGAAAAAACTTTGAGCGAGCATCTTGCGATTAGTTTTGAATATGTCCACGCCCATCTCGGCCCTCACGGCCTGCCTCTCATCGGTCGGGCAGACTGGAATGACTGCCTGAATCTGAACTGCTTCTCCACCGATCCTGACGAGTCGTTCCAAACCACGGAGAACAGGACCGAGGGCAGCAAGGCTGAGTCTGTGATGATAGCGGGATTGTTTGTCTTTGCCGGGGAGCGCTATGCCGAACTTCTTGAGCATTTGGGCAGAAATTCCTCGGCAGTGCGTAAGGCTGTGGAGGACATGTCCAAGGCCATCAAGGAATATGGCTGGGACGGGGACTGGTTCCTTCGTGCCTACGATTTCTTCGGCCGGAAGATCGGGTCGAAAGACTGCGAGGAAGGCAAGATATTCATAGAAAGCCAAGGTTGGTGCTCCATGGCGTGCGTCGGAGCGGAAGAAGGTCTCTGCGACAAGGCTTTGGATTCCGTGAAGGAGCGTTTGGAATGCCCTCACGGCATCGTGCTCAACAACCCGGCGTTCAGCAGGTACTATCTTGAATATGGTGAAATCTCCTCATACCCTGATGGTTACAAGGAAAACGCCGGCGTGTTCTGCCACAACAACGCTTGGATCATCATCGCCGAGGCCATGGCCGGACGGTCCGAAGACGCTTGGAGACACTATTGTCAGATAGCTCCGGCATTCATCAAGGACCAGGCTCTTCACAAGGTGGAACCTTACGTCTATTGCCAGATGGTGGCCGGAAAGGACGCCGCGCGTCCGGGTGAAGGCAAGAACAGTTGGCTGACCGGCACCGCCGCATGGAACTGGAACGCTGTCTCTGAATATCTTCTCGGAGTGAAACCTCGTTTTGATGGCCTTCTGATCGAGCCTTGCCTGCCGGCGTCTATCCGTGAATATAAGATCCACAGGGTTTTCCGTGACGCTGTCTATGACATCACGATCCGTTATTCCGCCACGGAGAAATCCTATTTTTTGCCATATTCCCCGGGACATCATCAATTGACTTTGGATTTGTAGATTATGAAATTAAAGAATATATTGCTCGCCATCGCGGCCCTGTTTATCTACATTGGCCTTAATGCCAGTGATTTCCGCACTCTTTTGAACAACGACTGGACTTTCTCCCTTGGTGACGCCTCTTCGATGAAGAAGGACTTCACGCATGGCACGGAGTATTTCACGTATTTCTCCAAGGCTGGCACGGCTGGGCAGAGCAAGTCTCCGATCATGCAGACTTTCAACGATTCCGGATGGCAAAAGGTCAATCTGCCTCACGACTGGGTCGTGGATCTGCCTTACAGCAAGAACGCAAGCCATTCCCATGGATACAAATGCGTTGGCTGGAACTATCCTGAGAACTCAGTTGGCTGGTACAGAAAGCATTTGCGGATTCCGTCCGAGGACTACGGCAAGCAGATACGCATCGAGTTTGAGGGAATATTCCGGGACAGCGAGGTCTTCTGCAATGGCTTCTACCTTGGCCACGAGAGAAGCGGCTACGCCACGAGGTCCTATGATCTGAGCCCGTACCTCAACTATGGTGGAGACAATGTCATCACCGTGCGCTGTGACGCCTCCA
>DJRG01000057.1:62514-73712 GCA_002438845.1 Bacteroidales bacterium UBA6366 | reverse complement strand
ACGGTGGCGCAGATTCTTCAAATTTGTCTGAATTATTTGCGATTCTGAAAATTTAGAGCGAAATTTGCAACCCCGCAATTTATTTTGAATCAATAAAAAAGTAAAATATTATGGCAAAAGTTTGTCAAATCACAGGACGAAAGAGAATGATCGGCAACAATGTCGCTCACTCAAAGCTTCGCACCAAGCGCGAGTTCGCCCTCAACCTCAAGACCAAGAAGTTCTGGTCAGAGGCTGAGCAGAGGTTCATCACACTGAAGGTTTCCTGCAAGGGAATGAGAACCATTGAAAAGAAAGGCCTTGACGCCGCTCTCAGAGAGGCTCAGGCTAAGGGATATGTCGGCCTTGTTTAAAATCTATTGAATTATGGCAAAGAAAGCAAAAGGAAACAGGGTGCAGGTCATCCTCGAATGCACTGAGCAGAAGGCAAGCGGTGTGCCGGGAATCTCAAGGTACATCACAACCAAGAACAAGAAGAACACTCCTGAGCGTATCGAGCGTAAGAAGTACAATCCTTACCTCCACAAGGTGACTGTTCATCGTGAAATCAAGTAATTTTGGAGATATAGACTATGGCAAAGAAAGCAGTCGCTACATTCGCCGCCAAAGCTGGCGCAAAGAGCATGGTGAAGTGCATCCGTATGGACAAGTCACCTAAGACCGGGGCTTACGTCTTCACTGAACTCCTCGTTGAGGCTGATAAGACTAAGGAATTCTTCGACACAAAGAAGTAATTCTTGTGAATATGATAGTAAGAGCGCAGACGGATTCCGCCTGCGCTTTTTTCGATGTGTTTCGGTCACTGAGCTTGTCGAAGTGAGCTTGTTGAAGTGACTTTATGGTGTGTATTGTTTATTGTGCAGTTTTTGCTTCGATGCTTCGGTGCTTCGACAAGCTCAGCAACCGAAGCTCTGAGAGTATGTAATATTGAAATAAATTTCATATTGCTCTCGGTTTTCACTAAATTTGTAAGTTATAATTTAGAACGTTATGGGACTGTTTGACAGAGGAGTCAAGAAGACGAAGGAGGGCTTCTTTCAGAGGCTTTCAAGGTCGATAATCGGAAAGTCCAAGGTGGACGACAGTGTCCTCGATGCCATCGAGGAGGCTCTTGTCGCGTCTGACATGGGAGTGGACACCACGCTCAAGATTGTCGACAGCCTTGAGGAAAGGGTCAGCAAGGACAAGTACATGTCCTTTGACGAGTTGGTGGACATGCTCCGGGACGAGATTGGAACACTTCTGGATGTTGATGGCGAGGAGTCGCCCAAGGAACCGTTCGATCTTACGAAGAAACCTCTTGTCGTGATGGTTGTCGGAGTGAACGGAGTCGGGAAGACCACGACCATCGGCAAACTTGCCGCCCGTTACAAGGCCATGGGCAAGAAGGTGATGATCGGTGCCGCCGACACTTTCCGCGCCGCGGCCGTAGACCAGCTTCAGATCTGGGCAGAAAGGGCCGGCGTTGAGATCGTAAAGCAGGGCATGGGCTCGGATCCCGCCTCGGTCGCTTTCGACACGGTGAAGTCAGCCGTCGCCAAAGGTGCGGACGTTGTCCTGATCGACACCGCGGGAAGACTCCACAACAGGGTTGACCTGATGAACGAACTGACCAAGATCCGTAACGTGATGCGCAAGGTCATTCCGGATGCCCCGCACGAGGTGCTTCTCGTGCTTGACGCCTCGACTGGCCAGAATGCCTACCAGCAGGCCAAGGAGTTCTCCCGGGCGACAGACATCACTTCGCTGGCGATCACCAAACTGGACGGCACGGCGAAAGGCGGAGTCGTCATCGGGATCGTTGACCAGCTGAAGGTTCCTGTCAAGTTCATCGGGATCGGCGAGGGTATAGATGACCTTAAGGTGTTTGACAAGAAGGAGTTCGTGGGCTCGCTGTTCTCCAGGGAAGATATTGACAAATAAAACATTACATATATGAAACTTTCTTACGATTGGCTTAAGGATTATCTGAAATCCGATCTCACTCCGCAGCAGATCGCGGATGCTATGACAGCTATTGGAATCGAGGTTGACGGTGTCGAGGAACAGGAGGAAATCCCTGGCGGACTCGCCGGAGTGGTTGTCGCCGAGGTGCTTGAGTGTGGGGCGCATCCTGATTCGGACCATCTTCACATCACAAAGGTGGATGACGGCACGGGCGAGCCTCTGACCGTTGTCTGCGGGGCTCCGAACGTGGCTGCCGGGCAAAAGGTCCTTTTCGCAAGGATCGGAGCGGTGCTTCCTGGCGACTTCAAAATCAAGAAATCAAAGATCCGTGGGGTGGAGTCTTTCGGAATGATCTGCGCCGAGGATGAGCTCGGGATCGGCAACGATCACGCCGGCATAAAGGTTCTTCCTGCCGACGCGCCTGTCGGAACGCCGGCCAAGGAATATCTCCACCTCAAAACCGAGGCTGTCATTGAATATGAGATCACGGCCAACAGGGTCGACGCGGCGTCACACATCGGTGTGGCACGCGACCTCTATGCCTGGATGACGCTCAATAATATTCATTGCTCATTCAACTATCCTTCCGTGGATGCGTGGAAACCTGGTGAGGGGAAAGGTATCCCTGTGGAGGTACGGGACGCCACCGCCGCCCCGCGCTATTGTGGGATCACGATCAAGGGCGTGAAGGTCGGACCGTCTCCGGAATGGCTTCAGAAGAAGTTGATGTCCATCGGACTCAGACCGATCGACAATGTCGTTGACGTCTCCAATTTCGTGCTTTTTGAACTCGGACAGCCTTTGCACACGTTCGACGCGGACAAGATCAGCGGCGGCAAGGTGATCGTGAGAAGAGCGGCCGAGGGAGAGAAGATCACCACTCTGGACGAGGTTGAGAGAAAACTCTCCGCAGAGGACATCGTGATCGCCAACGCAGACGGTCCGATGTGCATCGCCGGAGTGTTCGGCGGCATCGATTCCGGTGTGAAGGCCGGCACTGTCAACGTCTTCGTCGAGAGCGCCTACTTCGATCCGGGTTCTATCCGCAAGACCTCCAAGAGACATACCCTCCAGACCGACGCATCCTTCCGTTACGAGAGGGGAGCCGATCCTGGCATCAATGAATATGCCGCCAAGCGCGCCGCTCTCCTGATTCAGGAAGTCGCCGGCGGGGAGATCGTCGGAGGGATCGAGGAGTTCTATCCGACCAAAATTGAAAAGAAGGTCATCGATCTTGACTACGACCGCATCGAGAGGTTCATCGGCAAGAAAATCGGGCACGACACTATCGAAAGGATACTGACCGCCCTTACCTACGAGTTCCTCGAGAGGCGCGAAGGGGGCGCGAAGGTGGCCGCCCCGTCCTACATGATCGATGTGACAAGAGAGTGCGACGTCGTCGAGGAGATTCTCAGAATCTATGGCTACAACAACATCGACCTGCCTCAGCACATGAAGATGTCCGTCAACGCAACCCCTTCACCGGAGCCGGAGGCCATCCGCAACGGGATCTCCAACTTCCTTGCGGCCAACGGATTCGTCGAGATAATGAACAACTCCCTCACCAAGGGCGCCTACTATAAGGGACTTACAACCTACCCGGAAGAGAAGAGTGTGACGATCGTCAACCCTCTGAGCTCAGACTTGAACGTGATGAGACAGACTCTCATATTCAGCGGCCTTGAGGTTGTCGCCTACAATCTGAACCGTCAGATCTCATCGATGAAACTCTTTGAATATGGCTCCGTTTACAGCCGTAATCCTGAAATGGACGGCAAGACGCTGGCTTCCTATGAGGAGCACCCTGCGTTCTCGATGTTCGTGACCGGAACTCCAGAGAAGTCGTGGAACAGTCAGCCGGGCAAGAGCAGTTTCTTCGAATTGAAAGGCTATGTGGATCTGCTGCTGAGACGCTTCGGCGCCAATCTCTACCAGATGGAGGCCACCGCGGCTCCCGCTGACATATTCAGTGAAGGTGTCGCCTATGCCCTTCCTGGCCAGCATCTGCCGCTTGCTGTCCTTGGAACTGTGGCTCCGGCTGTCGCGAAGAAGTTCGGCATCCGTCAGCCTGTGTTCGCCGCCGAGATCAACTGGAACACTCTTTTCCAGCTGGTCAAGAGGGACAAGGTCGCCTTCAAGGAAATGCCTAAGTTCCCTGAGGTCAGGAGGGATCTCGCCCTGCTGCTTGACGAGAGCGTAAGTTATGCGGACCTCTACAAGAGCTCATTCAAGGCCGGCAAGAAACTTCTCAAGCAGGTCACCTTGTTCGATGTATATCGTGGAGACAAGATTCCGGCGGGCAAGAAACAGTACGCGCTTGGATTCGTGCTTCAGGATCTGGAGAAGACCTTGACCGACGAGGATGTGGAGAGGATCATGAAGAAACTTCTCTCCACATTCCAGAACGAGTTCGGGGCGACATTAAGATAAGGCTATGAGAAGGGTTCCCGGATTTTTTCTGGTCTTTGTGACTGTGGCGGCGGTTGTCATCTCGTGTGGCGGCGGAGGCCGTGTGATTCCGGTTCGCAAGATGGAGATGATCTACAGGGAGATGTTGTTGGCGGATCAGTGGCTTGCAGAGAACCCTGACAAGAAAGGAATGGCTGACACCACGTGGTTCTATGAGCCTATTTTCGAGAAATATGGCTTCACGCTTAAGGATTACCAGATAAGTGTGGACCATTACTTGAACGATCCGAAACGTTATGCGGAGATGATTGGCCGTGTTGAGGATGGCTTGAAAAAGGACTTGTATGCCCTGAACGCTAAAATCGAGTTGGAGGACAAGCTCCAGCATGAGGCCGATTCGATTGTCAGGGCCTGGAAATCGGTGAGAGCCAAACCGTTCAGGTCTTTTCTTGACGTGTTTGAAGTCGATGCCATGACTGACCGGGTCGGGTTTGAGAAGGACTCCTTGGGTGTTTACCGTCCGGTTCCTGTTGTGGAGGACACGGTTTTCCATGGCCCGTGTCTTGTGATAAGGGATACGACCGGAATTGTGCCAAGTAAGGATTCGATCCCCATGGCGAAGACAATTGACCAAGCCGCCGAATTGAAGCCGATGCCGGTCCGTGACATCGTTTCCGGAAAGGCCGTCAAAAGATTGGAGTTGACTCCGGTTAAAGATTTGTTGATCAGGAATGATGAATAGAATAGCAGCTGAATATGTCTTCACATTGGATGAGGACAAGCCGATCAGGAATGGATTTGTGGAGTTCGACGAAGACGGGACTGTAACATCCGTGGGTGAATGTACGGCTCCTGAAAGCGAAACTGACTTTGTAAGAGGGGCTATAGTGCCGGGATTTGTCAACACTCATTGCCATTTGGAACTGTCTTATTTGTGGAAAGCTTTCCGTAAGGGTACCGGCATGGCCGGGTTCATCGACCAGATCAATGCGATGAGGGACAACAAGAGCCTTGGGGAGAAACTCCGTGACATAAAACACTGGATGAACGTGATGTGGGACAGAGGAGTCTCGGCGATGGCGGACATCAGCAATTGCTCGGACACTTTCGCTGTCAAGAAAACGTCTCCGATGTACACAAGAACTTTCCTCGAAGTTTTCGGGACAGAACCACAGGACTGTGATTCCGTGATGGCGGCCGTGAGGAAATTGCAGGCCGAGGCGGAAAGTTATGGTCTTGACGCCGCCCCTGCACCTCATTCATGCTACACGATGAGTCCGGAACTCGTCACGGCGGCTTCCGCTGACGGTCTGAAATCGGGTTTTCTGTCGTACCATTCCGAGGAGACAGAAGAGGAGGAGGACATGCTCAAGTACGGAAGAGGGGCGATGTGGGACAACCGCAAGGCCGCGGGCATGAGCGTGCCGCCGGTGACGGGCAAGTCTTCGCTGCTCTATTTCATTGACCGTCTGGAAAAGGCGCATCCCGCTCCGTTCGACGAGCACATCCTGCTGGTGCATGAGGTCTGCATGGATCAGGAGGGAATCGATGCGGTGAAAAGTGTGATGAAACATCCTTTTGTGGCTCTTTGCCCATTGTCGAACATATTCATTGGCAATGCTCTGCCTCATGTGCCTTTGATGCGCCGGAATGGCTTGAAGATCACTGTCGGCACCGACTCGCTATCAAGCAATGATGATCTGGACATGGTGAGGGAACTTCACTGTCTTCAGACCGGTTTCCCGGAAGTCGAATTGAATGAACTTCTTGTCTGGGCATGCCGCAATGGAGCGGAATTCCTGTCAAAGGAGAATGAATATGGCCGCATAGCGGTTGGGATGAAGCCTGGGCTTGTAAGGATTGACAATCTTGGCCCCGATGGTAGACTTACGGCTGAAAGCGTTTCACGTAGAATTATTTAGCTATGATGCGAGAAGAATTGGTCTTTGGGCCTATACATTCCAGACGTCTTGGTTCCTCGCTGGGAATCAACCTGCTTCCGACAAAAGGCAAACTGTGTAACTTTGACTGCGTCTATTGCGAATGCGGCTGGAACAAGGACGGAAAGGGGGACAGGCGGCTCCCGACAGCCGCAGAGCTCCGCGGGACGCTTGCCGTGAAGCTCAGTGAATGCCTTTCGCAAGGGACTCCGATTGATTCGATCACGTTTTCAGGCGACGGTGAACCGACACTTAATCCGGATTTTCCGGAGATTATAGACATCACTCTGGAACTCAGGGACAAATATTACCCCAAGGCTGTAGTTTCGGTGCTCTCGAATGCCACAAGGTTGTTCCGTCAGGAGGTCTTTGACGCTTTGAGAAAGGTCGACAATCCGATCCTGAAGATTGACGCCCCGACTGATGAATTGGCCTCAAGGATCAACCAGCCGCAGGGTGAGTATCATGTTGAGGATGTTGTCCGTGACATGATGCGTTTTGAAGGCGATTTCGTGCTTCAGACGATGTTCTTGAAATCTCCGTCGTTCGACTCCTCTTCACCGGAGGTGCTGGATGGTTGGATGGACATTGTCCGGAAGCTGAGGCCGAGGGAGATCATGGTCTACACTTTGGACAGGGAGGCTCCGGCCCAAGGGCTTGAGAAATTTACTGTGGAGCGGATGACGTCTTTGGTCAAACCTTTGATTGAGGAGGGTTTTGTGATACAGATAAAAGGATAATTGAATATAAATACATAGTGATAATATGGAATCTTTGTTTGCAAAGTACGGTTATACTCCTGATAAGGAAAATATCAGCAAGAGGTTGGACGCCATCGCGGCCAACATCGACAATGTGACTTCTCCCGAAGTCCTTAAGAATTGCATGGCGTTGATGGACTTGACGACACTCCACACGGAGGACACTCCGGAATCAGTGAAGAAGCTTGTGGGCAAGGTCAACTCTTTTATGAAAGATTTTCCTGAGTACCCGCTTCCCGCGTCCGTTTGCGTGTTCCCGAACTTCGCCTCTGTCGTTAGAGAGAGTCTGGTAAGTCCAGAGGTGCATGTCACGGCTGTGGCGGGATGCTTCCCGACATCCCAGAGTTTCATCGAGGTGAAGGTCAAGGAATGCGAGATGGCTGTGGAGGCCGGTGCTGATGAGATTGACATCGTCCTGGCTCTTAACGCTTTCATGGCAGGAAACGAGGAAGATGCCCGTAAAGAGATCCGAATGATGCGCGCGGCTGTTGACGAGGCGGCGGCAAGGGCTGGACGCAAGGTCACCCTTAAGGTTATCCTTGAGACCGGACTGCTGATCACTCCTGAAAACATCGCCAACGCGTCATTCCTGGCGATGGAGGAGGGTGCTGACTTCATCAAGACTTCCACCGGCAAGGTCAGCGTGAACGCCACACCGATGGCGGCTTACATCATGTGCGAGTGCATCAAGGCTTTTTACGGGAGAACCGGCAGGAAGGTCGGGTTCAAGGCCGCTGGCGGCATTTCCACATCGAAAGATGCGGTCTGCTATCATTCCATAGCCAAGACAATTCTTGGAAGTGACTGGATCAACAGAGATCTGTTCCGCTTCGGCGTAAGCCGGTTGGCGAACTCCCTGATGTCATCGATCGAACAGAAGACAGTGGTCTATTTCTAAATTACATTCCGGCCACGCCGGTGCGCTCTTTACCGCCGTTGTCCTTGACGATGTGCTCGTCAGAGATGGCGGCGGCTGTCTTTACGAGATATTCACGTATGTCGTTCCATTTGTAATACGGCCCTCTGAATGAGTTGACTGCTGGTATGGTGGTCTCCTTGTCGTTGTAGACAAACTTGACAAGCACGTCACCTTTCCTGTTTTTGAAAAAGATCATCTGGAGGTTGGACGCCATTGGCATCATCTGGAAATCGAACCAGTGTTCATGCACGTCTGATGACTTCCAACGATTCTCCATCCCGGAGATGCCGATAGTCCCGATGAGGGGCAGGAGCCCCACATCGTGGCCGAACCTTAAGTCCGCCGCTCTGTCGCTGCCGGGTTTGAGCGCGGCGTCAGCTTTCGCGACAAAGTCCTCGATGAGCGGCTTGGCGATTGAGGAGACATATTCGCCCTCCTCCTTTGAGATTCCGAAACTGTAGTAGAGTTTGTCATTCCTGGAGATCCAAAGTCCGACAAGCTCGTCATTAGTGAAGTGGCTGAATATGTCGGGGCGGGATTGTGTGTTTGGGCTGATCCCTCCAGCAAGGAACACGTCGTCCATGAATTCTTTGGGTTTCCCGATAAGTTCCGTAGCCTTTGCGGTGTTATTGAAGATCGCTGAAAAGAATCTTTCGTAGGAGACCAAACTGTCCAGCAGGTGACGCCTCAGGACGTTCGAGCCTTTGAGCACGTCCTTGGTGTTGAGATCCATGCTGATGTAGTCCAGATACTTAGGCCCGGTGACATAGTGGAACTTCAGCTTGCCTGTCTCTTCTTGAAGCGAGGCTGTGAAATTGGCCATGCTGACCAGACATCTTGGCCAGTAGCTCGAGACGCATTCTACTTCATGACGCTTTCCCTTGAACACCTCAGGATAGTTCGCCTGCATCCTGGCCGCGATTCCACGGTGCTCGGCCGCGCCTCTTTCCGTCAGCATTCCGAACATCCCCTGATGCTCCTTGTTGAGGGAATCGATCTGAGCCTTGAGTTCTTTGCCTTCCTCGGTAAGCAACCCGGCTTTCTCCGCCGCCGTGAGATTATCCACGGCTCCCTTGAAAAGTCCCGAACCGGTGTGGTAGCGTGACCCGTGCCTGCCGTAGTGGCTGATGTAGAATGGCTTGTAGCCTTTGGGGGCTTTTGTGAGCTCCGAAGTGGCATATTCATAATAATGATAGACCCCGCCGGCCCTTTCCGGATTGCTGCCAATCAGGTCTTTGTACGACTGGGCTGCCGCCGGGAAATAGAATGAACTTACTATCAATGATATGGATGCCACCTTGGCGGCGCTTTTCAGAAATGTCCCCATGTTTTACCGTTTTTTTGCTGTCGGCAAAGATAGAAAATCGCCCTTGAATTATCAAGGAAGGACGATTTTTAACTTAGTCGTTGAATATTTCAATCCACGGTTACCGGACCCTACCTTTGCACCGTAACTAAAACCAACTGAACAATGAAATGGTTCTTCAAAATGATGCTGCCGGCTCTGGTGCTGGTGTCCTGCAGCAAAGAGGGTGGATCTCCGGTGGAGATCGATCCTGTCAGCACAAAGGAAACGACTGAGGTTGTGGCTCATGAAATGATTGAGCTGGGAGAGGAGTTGTCTAATCCTTATTCCGTCGCCAATGTCAAGGAGGCGTTGTCGGCTCTTTATCCGACGAGGGCGACTGTTGACGTCCCAGTCTCGGACTACTATGTAAGATTCCTCCCGGAGTCCGAGGAGGAATTCAATCAGATCGCCGGCATGGGTGTGGAGCTTCTGGACTATCCTATGGACCGCGAGGTCCTTAAGGATGGAGACTACTATCATGACCCTTCGCTTCCGGATGAGGCTATCACATGGCAGTATGCCGTGGTCCCTTCGGATTTTGTTTTTCCTCAAGGGATCCGTTACGAGGTCTTGGACGAGTGCTTCATCCCTGACGAGGAAGATGAGACAAGGAGCCCCGGAGACTTCGACTGGGCCGCCGTGGAGAGGATGGCTTTCGAAATCACCGGCAACGGTGACATGCTGGAGCCTCAGACAAGGGCCAAGAGAAAGCCTTCGGGAACCATCAAGATTGTCGATGACAAGCTAAGGAACGGAAAGTCGGTCGGTGTGGCCGGGGTCAAGATGGTCGCCAACGTTTTTGTGAAGATCGCCACCACCTACACCGATGAGAACGGGAACTATCAGTTTTCCAAGAAGTTTTCCGCAAAGCCTCGTTACCGGATCTGCTTCAAGAACAAGGTCGGCTTTTCCATAGGTCTGAACCTGATCCTGGTGCCGGCTTCAATCTCAACGTTGGGCAAGTCTTCGTCCTTGGGAATTGATTGCGTCATCGACAAGAACTCCGATGCGACATTGTTCCGTCGCTGTGTCGTCAACAACGCCGCCTACGATTACTATAAGAAGTGCCAGACGTCAGGAGTGGCAATGCCGCCGAAAAACATAAGGTTCTGGATTCTGAACATCCTGAAGCCTTCGAGCACACTGATGATGCATCATGGCGCGCTTCTGGACTACAAGCTTGTAAGCAAGTATCTTGGAAAATACACGTCGCTCGTGAGGCTGTTCGCCCCTGACATCACGATCGGTTCCAAAGAAAAGAACGGTAACTATTCCGAACTTTACACGACGACCATTCACGAGATGTCTCATGTGTCCCATTACAAGAATGTCGGCAATGACTACTGGAGGAACTATGCGATGTACATCCTGACCTCGTTCATCAACACCGGTGAAGCCTATGGCACAGGAAATGGAGAGAACGCCGGTTATTGCGAAGTCGGTGAGATGTGGGCCTACTACATGGAGAATGCCTTGTACAAGGATCGCTATGGGAAGAATCTCAACTCTGGTCTGGGCTATTGGTTCAAACCTCAGATTTTCGCCGAGCTTGAGGCCGGAGGAATAAGGCGCTCGGAAATCTGCGCGTGCCTGGGCTACTATACGAATGACATGAGGTCCCTGAAAGCGGCTCTGTTGGAGAACTGTGCCGGCAAGACGGCTTTGATCAACAAGGTTTTCAAAAAGTACGGCAAGTAGTTTTCTTAAGCCCGCGATTGATTTTGTTTGCAAATTCGTAAATAATCCGTATCTTTGCAATCCACTTCAAGCGCGGGTGGCGAAATGGTAGACGCGCTAGTTTCAGGAGCTAGTGTCAATTGCGACGTGTGAGTTCGACTCTCATCCCGCGCACAGGAACGAGGACGGTCAAAAAG
>DJRG01000057.1:608-62469 GCA_002438845.1 Bacteroidales bacterium UBA6366 | reverse complement strand
CTTTTTGACCGTCCTCGTTCCTAAGGTTCAACCCCCAGTCACTTCGTGACAGCCCCTATGGGCACGGGGAAAGGATCCCCCAAACCCTTTCGGTCGCTTCGCTCCGAGTGACCGTCCTCGTTTTCTGTTTATGGATTATTTGCAAAATGCTTATATTAGCGGAAAAATTCGGGAGAGATGAAAATTGTGTTTTTGGATGCCGGGACGATGGGGAAATCGTCTTTGGCTCCGATAGAGAGGGAAGGTGAGCTGACGGCATGGCCGAATTCGACTCCGGATGAGGCGTTGCGGAGAGTGGGTGAATGTGACGTTTTGATTGTTAACAAGATAAAGGTGAATGATCGTCTGCTGGAGGCCGCTCCGAGACTTAGACTGGTGTGCGAGGCTGGCACCGGCATCAACAACATTGATGTCGAGGCCTGTTCGAGACACGGTGTGGCAGTCAGAAATGTGGCTGGCTATTCCACGGACTCCGTTGTGCAGGAAACATTCATGCATATTCTTAACCTTCTGGGCAACGGAGCCTATTTTGACAATGTCGTGAAGTCGGGGGCGTATTCCCGCAGCGGTCTGTTCACCGATTATTCAAGGCCGTTTGTGGAGATGGCCGGCAAGACGTTGGGGATCATCGGCCTGGGCGCCATCGGGACCAAGGTCGCAAAGATCGGCACCGCTTTCGGGATGAAGGTGATCTATTATTCAACTTCCGGCACGAACCATAACACCGAATATCCTTCAGTGCCTCTTGACCGTCTTATGCGTGAGGCTGATGTAATCTCAGTCCATGCCCCGTACAATGAACGCACTGCCGGCTTGGTCGGAGAGAGGGAACTCAGGATGATGAAGCCTAAGGCGATCATTGTGAATATGGGGCGCGGAGGGATCGTGGTTGAGGACGCTCTGGCCAAGGTCATAGACGAGGGAGTCATCGGAGGCGCGGCTCTGGATGTTTATTCCGTAGAACCGATCCCCGCCGATCATCCGCTCCTTCACACCAGGCATCCCGAGCGTCTAAGCCTGACTCCGCACATCGCCTGGGCCAGCGTAGAAGCCCGTGAGCGTCTCATCCAGTCCATCGCCGATAATATCGCGAAAGGTTTTTAACTTTCTTACTTGATGTGTGCGATTGAATAGACCGGAGCGATCTTCTCAAGTCGGTTGCGGCCGTAGAGCCCGTCAAGTTCGGCGAGGAATATGAACTCGGTGACCTTGACGCCATATTCCTTTCCATCGACAGTGATCTTCAGGGCATCGAGCGCTTTCGCTATTCCTTCAGCGGTGCCTCCGGTGGCGAGGACGTCATCGATGATGGCGACCTTGAATATTCCATCCTCCGCCTTGCCGGCCGCGATGTCTGATTTGCGGAAGTAGAGGTTGTCGGGGCCATATTCCTTCATGATCTCGATGCTTTGCAGGTCATCGCCGGAGTGAGGTAATTTTCCCTTCTTTCGGAAAGGAACGACATTCGTCACACCGCTGTCGGAGGTCAGCAGGGGAGCGCAGAACAGGAATGCGCGGGCCTCAGGGGCGGCCACTGTCGGAGCTGTGACGTGCTTGCCGATCTCACCGATCAGTTTGGTGAAGACTTCTTTGTCCTGCATGAAAGGCATTATGTCGACGAAATTGATTCCCTCCTTGGGGAAGTTCTGATAGAATTTCAGTGTCTCTTCAAACATGGCTGTTGATAACTTTGTGAATATTGTTCGGCAAAGTTATGGACTTTCTCTGACATTTGTATTAATTTTGTCCTTTAAAATTCATAAAGGAACAAGTCAAATTCCTTAATATTTATGTCAAACAAATCAATCATCGCCGCCGCAGTCGCAGCGCTCGCCTTTTCTCTAGGAGCAAAGGCTCAGACCAACCTTCAGACCTTCTACGATTTCGGAAAGGATCGCGGTCACTTCACCACCACTCTCGAGGGTTTCTACGGAGACAAATGGGGCAACACCTTCTTCTTCGTGGACTATGACTACAACTCGAAGAATGAGAACGACAAGGTCTATGCGCCAAACGGAACCTACTTCGAGATCGCCCGCTGCCTGAATTTCTGGCAGAACACGAAATTCGCCCCGTTCAGCTTCCACGTCGAGTATAACGGCGGTGTCTACAACGGCTACACCATCAACAACGCCTTCCTTTTCGGCGCTGACTGGTTCCTTCACAGCGATGATTTCAAGAACACATTGAACCTCAAGGTCCTCTACAAGGCCATCAACTATAACAAGGCTCTTAACCTTGACGGCAGCAAAATGAAGAGTGAGATTCCTCTTCAGCTCACCGCTGTCTGGGGTATGCAGGATCTGTTTGGTGTGACCGGACTCCGTTTCTCCGGATTCGCTGATTTCTGGTGGGAGGATCATACTGTCTGCCCTTACCTCAGCGACAAGTCAAATGGCTATCGCGATTGGACGAAACCAGAGACGGCTCACTTTGTGTTCCTCTCAGAGCCGCAGCTCTGGTATAACATCGGCCAGCACTTCGGGGTTGACAACCTCAATGTCGGCACCGAGATCGAACTCTCTTACAACTTCGGCACCGGAAAGGGCTTCTTCGTGCGTCCTTGCCTCGGAACAAAGTGGGTATTCTAAACATTCAACGACACTTAACAATCCAAGACAATGGCTGAGACAAAAACACAGACCGCCGGGCCTAAGAAGACAGGCTGGCTGACCAAACTGTTCGGATTCGATCCGTCCACGATGAAGGTGTCCACCGAGATCGTCGCCGGCATCACCACCTTCCTTGCTATGTCCTACATCCTCGCAGTCAACCCTTCTATTCTGGCGGACTGCGGAATGGACAAGAACGCCCTTTTCACCACCACGGCAGTGGCTTCCATCCTCGCCACCCTCGTGATGGCATTCTACGCCAAACTTCCGTTCGCCCTCGCCCCGGGCATGGGCCTGAACGCATTCTTCTGCTACACGGTCTGCCTCGGCATGGGCTACACATGGCAGTTCGCACTGACCGCCGTCCTCATTGAAGGTATAATATTCATAATACTCACTCTGACAAGTGTCCGCGAGGCGATCGTGAACGCCCTGCCTCTGTCGCTGAGAAAGGCGATCGGAGCCGGTATCGGCCTGTTCATCGCCCTGATCGGTCTTAAGAGCGGCGGAATTGTGGTTGACGACCCTGCCACCCTCGTGAACCTCGGCGACATCACCAGCGGAGCCGGACTTCTTTCAGTAATCGGCCTCGTCATCACAGGCATCCTTGTCATTCTGAATATCCCTGGTGCCCTTCTGATCGGCATCATCGCGACCGCCATCATCGGCATCCCTATGGGAATTACCCAGTTCCAGGGATTCGTCGACACTCCGCCGTCCATGAAGCCTATCTTCTGCCAGTTCACCACCGACGCCTCGCAGATCTTCAGCCTTGACATGCTCGTTGTCGTCTTCACATTCCTGTTCGTGGACATGTTCGACACAATCGGAACCCTCGTGGGTGTCACGACAAAGGCCAACATGACTGACAAGGACGGCAGACCTGTCCGCATGAACCAGGCCTTCATGGCTGACGCCATCGGAACCGTCACTGGCGCATGCCTCGGAACCAGCACCGTCACCACTTATGTGGAAAGCGCCTCGGGTGTGGCTCAGGGCGGCCGCTCAGGTCTCACCGCGTTCTCCGTGGCAGCCTGCTTCGTCCTGGCGTTGTTCTTCGCCCCTGTCTTCACTGCCATCCCTGGCTCGGCTGTCTGCCCGGTGCTCGTCTTCGTTGGTCTCTTCATGCTCAGCCCGATCAAGGACATTCCGCTCGACGACTTCTCCGAGTCCATCCCGGCTTTCCTCACGCTGATTCTCATGCCGATGACCTATTCCATCTCCAATGGTATCCTCCTTGGCCTTGTGTCTTACGTCATCCTTAACATCTGCACTGGAAAGGCGAAGAAGATCGGCTGGTTCATGTATGTGTTGTCAATTTTAGTAATTCTAAAATATATCTTCCTATAATTGGATGTTATACAATGAATTAACAATAAAGTTGCGCAATTGTTAATAACTTTAGCGATATTTTTTGCCCATAAAGCGGAATTATCTGCTATCTTTGTGAAAGTCGGTTCGACTCCCGTGAAAAGGGGCGGACCGACTTTATGGCCGCAAAGGCCGGCTTATTCGATACTTTAGAACACTATTTCGCTGATTTAGATTATACTGAATTTAGATTTATACTGAATATGGATGTGACTGTACGCAAGACCAACGGCTCCTATGAGGAGTACGACAAGGTCAAACTGATGAACGGCATACGCGAGGCCTACAAGACCGCCGGTGAGGAATGCCCCGAGGCAGTGGTGGTCTCCATCGCGGAGAATCTCTACATTTACGACAAAATCACAAGCCGTGAGATCAGGCGTCAGGTCGAGGAAAGTCTGATGTCCATCAACAAGAAGGTCGCCGTGGCCTACATCGAGAAGTTCGACGCCGGTCTTGACCTCCGAAAGAAGCGTGACTTCATCCGTGACTACATCGCCGCGTCCAACGCCGCCACCGGCTCCAAGTTCGACGCCAACGCCAATGTTACCCGGAAGAACATCGTGACCCTCGGTCAGGAACTCTACAAGGAGAACAACATCAAGCAGAACCGCTACATCATGAAGGACAAGATCAAGTCCCTCTACGGCCGTTCGCTCGCCAGCCAGTACATCAAGGATCTGGAGAGCCACGTCCTCTACAAGCATGACGAGAGCGGCACTCCGGGCTACCCTTACTGCGTGGCCATCACGATGTACCCGTTCCTCGTGGACGGTCTGATCAAGCTCGGTGGTGTCTCCGTGGCCCCGACCGACCTCAAGTCATTCTGCGGCGAGTTCATCAACCTTGTATATTCAATCTCCTCACAGTTCATGGGGGCAGTGGCGACACCTGAGTTCCTGATGTACCTTGACTACTTCATCCGCAAGGACTACGGCGACGACTATCTCGACCACCTTGAGGATGTTGTGGAGATGAACGCCAAGAAGAGAACCCTCGTCAAGGTCATCGACAACTACTTCCAGCAGGTTGTGCATTCCATGAATATGCCTGCGGGCAACCGTGGCTACCAGACCGTGTTCTGGAACATCAGCTACTTCGATGAGAGTTATTTCCGCGGCGTGTTCGGCGACTTCCGCTTCCCTGACGGTACGGAGCCGAAGTGGGAGACCCTCTCCTGGCTTCAGAAGCATTTCATGAACTGGTTCAACGAGGAGAGAAACCGCTACATCCTGACCTTCCCGGTCGAGACGATGGCCCTGCTGACCGACGGCAAGGACGATTTCATCGACAAGGAATATGCCGACTTCACGGCCGAGATGTGGTCCAAGGGACACAGTTTCTTCTGCTACCTGTCCGACAGTCCGGACAGCCTCGCGAGCTGCTGCCGCCTTCGCAACTCGATCACAGAACTGGACAAGGTCGATGAGTCGCACAACCACACGACGCATCAATATTCAATGGGAACAGCCTCTGTGTCAACTGGATCCAAGTCTGTGATGACCATCAATCTCAACAGACTCATCCAGCTTGCCACCAGGCGCTACTTCCTTGAGAAGAAAGGCGTTGTCGTGGACGGCTCCAAGGCGTTGTCAAGGGCCGATTATGACAAGAACCAGCTTTATGAATATATCCGCGAGGCCGTGACCGAGGAGACCGAGAGGGTGCACAAGTACCAGAAGGCCTTCAATGAGATCATCAAGGATTTTCTCGCCGCGCACATGCTGGATGTCTATCAGGCCGGCTTCATCGACATGAAGAGGCAATATCTCACGATCGGCGTGAACGGCCTTACGGACGCAGCCGAGTTCCTTGGCCTTACGATCAGCCCGAATCCTGAGTACAACGAGTTCGTGGATGTCATCCTTGAGACCATCAACAGGTCGAACAAGAAGGACAAGACCTCCGACACGATGTTCAACACCGAGTTCGTGCCGGGCGAGAACCTCTCGGGAAAGAACTACAAGTGGGATCAGAAGGACGGGTTCTACGTCTCGCCGAAGCATAACATGTACAGCTCGTACTTCTACAATCCGGAGGACGACTCCCTGTCGATGATCGACAAGTTCAAGCTGCACGGCAACGAGTATGTCAAGCATCTTGACGGAGGCTCTGCGTTGCACATGAACGTGGCCGAGCACCTCTCCAAGGACCAGTACCGCCGGTTGCTCAAGACGGCCGCGCATTACGGCACCAACTACTTCACATTCAACTGCCGCAACACTGTCTGCAACGACTGTGGGTACATCAGCAAGGACACCCTTGAGGTCTGCCCTAAGTGCGGAAGCCACAACCTGGACTATCTGACCCGTGTGATCGGTTATCTGAAGCGTGTGTCGTCGTTCAGCGAGATGCGCCAGATCGAGGCTCAGCATCGTTTCTACAACCACGACGGTGTCGCCGAGGAGGCTTCCAAAGCATGATGAAATACGTCCCCCAGATGACCTCCGTGGTCATCGAGGAGATTCCCGACAGAGTTACCTTGGCGGTCGACATCAGTAACTGCCAAGGTAATTGCGTAGGGTGCCATTCTCCTTTTCTGAAGACCGATGTCGGTTTGGAATTGACTGAGGAAGTGATTGATTCTTTGGTGGCTGACAATTTCGGGGTGGATTGTTTTCTGTTTCTGGGCGAGGGGAGGGATCCGGAGTCCTTGTTGAGATTGGCCGCCCATGTCCGTTCGACGGGGCTCGCCGTGGCTTTGTATTCCGGACGTGTTTCTGTTGAGAATGAGATATTCATGGCTTTTGATTATGTGAAGGTCGGTCCTTACATCGAGTCTTTTGGGCCGCTGAACTCCAAGAGCACCAACCAACGGCTCTACAAGGTTTCTCATGATGGGTCCGGCTATTCGCTGACGGACATCACGTACCGTTTCTGGCATAGAGGGATTGATCCTAATACGAGGTAAGATGTCGCTTCGGCAGGCTCAGCGACCGGGCAGGGGGAGAGGCGCTTCGGAGGGCTTGGCGTTCGTCGCTGAGCTTGTCGAAGCGACGAAACGATTTAAATAGCCGTTGAAAAAATATTCTTGAAGTTTTTGTAAATATTCGTTCATATTCAAAAAAAATATTCCTATCTTTCGGGCCTTGTTTTTGGAAAAATAGATTAGTAAAGTCGCTGTTTAGTTAGTTATGTATAAAAATTCATTAGCCAAGATTTGGCGTTCCGCCATCCTGCCTGCAATCTTAGGAGTCGCAATGTCCGCGACAACATCTTGTGACGAGAACAACAAGAATGAAGAACCAGATCCGGTCAAAGAAAGTGTCGAGTTCTCTCAGGAGTCAGTCTCCATACCGATCGACGGTGAGGGAACAGTCTCATTGACAGTCACTCCCGTGGAAAAAATCGCCGAGGTGGAGGTGAATGTCGCTGACGAGGAAGTGGTCGAGGTCTCTAAAAAGACGGACTCCAAAGGTTACGTCTTCACGATGAAGGCAAAGGCTCTCGGCTCGACCACAATCGTGGCCGTCCTCGGATCCAGCATCGCCAAGTGCTCCGTCACCGTCGACCCTATCGCTGTCACGGGAATATCTTTGGACAAGACCTCTCTGCAGCTCTTTGTCGGAGCCACCGAGACTTTGAGCGCCAAGATCATCCCCGACAACGCCACCAGTCCAAGCATATCCTGGGATTCCAGCGACAAGGAAGTCGCGACCGTAGAGAACGGAGTTGTGACCGCCATCGCAGCCGGCAAGGCCACCATCACGGCAACTTCGTCATCTTTCACGGCGGAGTGCGAGGTAGAGGTCAAGACGATCGAGGCTGAGTCGCTGACATTGGATGCCACATCCAAATTACTTACTGAGGATGAGTCCTTTATTGTGAACGCCACCATCCTGCCTGAAGGCACGACATACAAGGAGGTTGAGTGGAGCGTGGATAATTCGGAGGTTTTGAAGATAGAACCGTTTGATGCTGTCGCATCTGATAATCTTGTTTCGGCGAAGGTTACTGCCGTCAAGCCCGGAAACGCTACCCTGACAGCCGTAATCAAGGATATCAAGGCAACGTGCACGCTGTCGGTAAAGTCCAAGGAAATTCCGGATTATAGCCCGAAAATCGGGGATTATTATTATTCTGACGGTACCTGGAGCGACGGAGGATTGCTTTCTATAAATAACGATGGGACGAAGGCGGTCTGGGCGGCTGAGAAGCCGGCCCCGGTTGCGGACAAGACTGTGATCGGTATTGTGTTCCAGACAGCTCCAAGCCGTTTCTCCGAGGTCGAACAGCAGCAAGGATATGCGCATGGGCTGGTGCTCTGCACAAAGGGTGCGCACGCTCCTGGTGCTCAGCTGACAAAATACGCTATGAATGAGGGAATTGACTGCATCGGAAACCACAAACGCGGTGATTCCTGCTATAAAGACATCTATGGACAGTTATGGACGGCAAAGGTGAAGGACACTTATCCTGGCGAGATGCTGGAACAGTATCCTGCTTTTGACTGGACTCTTACCGACTTCGTTCCATCTGCTCCGGCTAAGACATCAGGCTGGTTTGTTCCGAGCATCGGCCAATTGTGGGACCTTATGGCTAATCTGGGAGGAAAGGAGATCGCGGAGCACCTTGTCGCTCTTCGGGACTATGCTTATGACGTCACCTATATGGATTTCGCAAAATTGTCTTACAATCCTATGGATGCCATAAACAGCCATTTTTCCAAGGTGCCGGCGGATCAGAAAGAAGATTTGGTGTATTCAAGGGAAAGAAGCGGGAAAGGAGTATGCCAATTGTTGTCTTCGACACTTTACGATAACACGGACGGTGCATGCTGCATTTTCTGGCTTGGAGAGAATCTTGAGTTCGGCCTGTATACCGAATGGGTTAACGCTGACTTTGTCTGCCACCCGGTACTGGCGTTTTAGTTAAACAGCGACATTAGTAAAATTCCGTATATTATGAAAAAAGTATTTTTGACATTGCTCGCCGCAGCATCGCTCTGCGCCTGCACAGGAGACCTCAAGGACAGGGTTGACACTCTGGAGACCAGGGTCACCGCCCTTGAGAACAAGGTGAATGAGAACGTAAGTGCCATCGCGCAACTTGCGAAAGCTGTCACAATCGAGTCTGTGACTTATAACGAGGATAAAACAAGTTACACGATCAAATTCAGCGATAAAACAACTGCCACATTGACAAATGGTAAAGACGCGGAGGCCCCGGTCGTTGGTGTCAAGGAGTTCGAAGGTGATCTTTACTGGACAGTCAACGGTGAGTTCATGACTTACAATGGAGCCAAGGTCCCAGTCTCAGGCAAGACGCCTCAATTCAAGATTCAGGACGGCAAATGGACTGTATCTTATGATGGGAAGACCTGGGAGGATGTTACAGTCACCGGTACTGTCGAGCCAAAACTCGAAATGACAGAGACCGACACCGAGTACATATTCACGCTCGGTGAGACCGTCATCAAGATCGCCAAGGAAAAGGCTTTCGCCATCAAGGTCAAGACGGACGCTCAGACTGTTGTCGCCGGGCAGGTTGTTGTCTTCAACTACACTTTGACCGGAGCTGACGAGACCACCCATGTGGTTGTCGAGTCCAAAGGACTTGAGGCTGAGGTTGATGAGTCTACTGCCACAATCAAGGTCGTCGTTCCGAAGACAATCAGCAACGCCTATGTGATTGTCAAGGCTGTCCGCAACAGTGACGGCAAGTATTCCGCTCAGTACATCTCCTTTACCCAGGGAGAATCTTATGGCACCTTCGGAGGGGTCATAGTTAAGGATGGCAATGAATATCTTAATTGGTAAAAAAACGAACTGAAATGAAAAAGTCATTATACATCGCGGCCGCTCTCATGGCAGTTGTCGGCTGCTCAAAGTCAGAACTCGCTCCGGAAACCGCCGGAACCCATGACATTAATGTCTCAGTCGCTGTCAGCACAGGTGCGGACACCAAGGCCGTCTACGATGGTGACAGCCACATCAAATTCGAGAAGGGAGACAACTTCTATGCCGCTGTGGCGAAGAAGGATGCGCCAACCAAGGGAATCAAGGTGGCAAAACAGGAGAACGGTGAAGCCACCATTTATTATTCTACTTTCAAAATCAATGACTTCGAGGCTGCGGAACCTGTCTTTGATGGCTCTCTTTACAGCATAGAAGAGAAAAATTTTGCTGACGAGTATCTATTCTATGGAGTATTTCCTGCTGCCGCGGCCAATACTTATTTCTTTGATGAAGATGGTGACTTGACATCTTGGTATGTAAAACTTTCGAAGGATCAGACTGCGACCCAAACTCATTGGGACGGCAAGGCGGACGTCATGCTTGTCAAGCCGACAACGATATCCACGTCGAAGTCCACTTTCAATGAAAAGTGGAAGGAATATACCACCACACAGAACGAGAAACTTCAGTTCGCGCATCTTTTCGGTTTCGGCAAGATCACTTTCGCCGGGGTTCCTGAGGCTTATGCGAAGCAGGTTGTAAAGAGTGTGAAGATCGAGGCCGTGGGTGAGAACAAGGTGATTTCAGGTAATTTCTATGTCGACATCACCAAGGACATCGAAGATGTCGTTCCGGTTCCCGCGACAAAATACTCCGAGATCAACCTTGCCGGAGACGGTGAGACGACAGTCTCTGATTATGTCGCTTGGTTCGTCGCCAATCCAGGCACCTTTGACGTCAAGATCACTGTTGCGACCAACAAGGCAGACCTTGTCTTCGAGCGTCAGGGACTTGTTATCAATCGTTCTGTGATCACCTCTCCTACAGTCAACTACAAGACTGCTGATGTCGTTGTATCTCATGACGTTGTTCTCGCCAATGGCGAGACTTGGACCAATACGTTCACCTCGTCGAACATCTATTCAAAATACATATCAAATAAGGAGAAAGCATGGGGAGATGGTGATAAGAAAATGAACTTCTCTCTCTCTTATCCGGGTTCAGCCAATAACAATTCCGGTTCTTATATGTATGAGAATAGTAAATACGTTCAGAAATTATCGTCTTTCAATATTCAAGGGGGCAAGATTGTGCTTTCGTCCGCGGCTGATTTCAGCGGAATGAAACAGATCAAGGCTAATTTGGGTGTGTACACGAATGATGTCACCGCTGAGTTCACTGTAAGTGTCATCAAAAATGGTAAGGCCTGTGACCTTGGTAAGGTGAAAGTCAGCGGAAGCAACAAGAACATCGAGGGTAAGGACTATTATTTCAAGACAACGGCGGATAGTGAATCCGGCCAGCTTGTCATCACTGTGGATAACATGTCTAATACGGATTGTTCCCCATATCTTGGCTCTCTTACAATCAACCCGGCTCCGGAAATTGGTGTGGAAGAGTCTGTTAAAGTGAATAAGACAGCGCATTCAGAGACTGTTGACTGTTTTGTATATGCTGCTGACGGCGATCCTACCGTGACTGTGGCTGATGATGCGAAGTCATGGCTTTCCGCCTCATGGGCTTCCAACAAGCTTACCGTGACAGTTACCGAGAACACCGGCAAGAAGAGAACAGGAACGATCACCGTCAAGGCAAAGGGATTGTCCGAGACCAGCAAGACAGTCACTGTCGAGCAGGCCAGCGCGACCGCTGTGAACTATAAACTTTCTGTGACCGCCGCGGATATGTACAAGATTCTCAAGGCCGAGGTCGAAAAGATTGAAGGTGAGGGCAAGACTGTTGATGATTTGAGCGGCTATCCTGTCACGGCCAAGTTCACTGCCAAGGGTGTTGATGACCCGACAAAGACCACTGACGTTGAGATCTATGGCGAAAAACTTTACATAGGTTCAGCCACGGAGTCTATGTTCAAGTCCAAAGGCTCAATCAAGTGTACTTCCGCCATCGGTTCAATCACAAAGATTGTTGTAACGGCGGATAATAGGATGAAGTCAGGTTCCTACGATTATTTTGTCCTTAAATTATCAGCTGACGGTGAGTCGTGGTCTAGGGTGAATGAGAATGCGTTGTCATACACCGGTGACGGCCCTTATGTCAGCACGGCGGTGATAGACGATGATTCTATCAATTGGTTTGACATTGTCGCTGTCGGCGGCAACTGGAGTCCTTCTCCACTTCCTGTCTATAGTTTCGAAGTAACATTCACAACAGACTAATGAGTAGATTAAATAATCTGTTCAAGATGATTGTGGCTATGGTTTTCACCATAGTCACAATTTCTTGTGAGAAAGATAACGGGGAGAAAACCAAGTTTGACTCCACGATCAACATCACCGGAAAGAAGCTGCTTACCGTCACGGCGGCGGCCTCTGAGTTCACGGTGGAATATTCAGTGACAGGGGATGGTGCCGCGCAGGCTGTGACCGCTGTCGCCGATCAGGATTGGATAGTGCTGGACAACTCTAAGGCCGGGACTGTCGGGGTGTCTGTCGGCGCGAACCTTTCCGCCGAGGACAGAACCGCTGTGGTCACCTTGAGCCGGAGTGGTGCCGAGGACGCCTATGTGACCGTGCTCCAGTCTTCCGATCCGGACTATCGGATTGACACCAAGATAAGGTTCGATCTGAACGTCACTGATGTCGAGGCCACCAGCGCCGCTGTCACAGTGGCTCCCACGAACCTTGATTCGTACTATTACTACGGTGTCGTCACGGCTGAGCAATACGCAAAGTTCAACGGTGACGGAAAGGCTTTCGTCGCGGACTATGCCAAGCAGCTGATTGACTATGCGCGCAAAAGGGCGGAGGCCAACGGACAGGAGTTCTCTCTTGAGAGTGATCTTACGAAGGGCTATAAGTCACATACTTACAATGGCTTTTCGCCGTTGTCGAACTACTATCTGATTGCCTTTGACATGACGTTGGGCGGAGAGTATAGCGGCAATCTGGCGGTGAAGAAGTTCACGACCAAGAAGTACCCGGACTCCGCGCCGGATTTCACCATCACGGTCGACAAGGATGCCAATGTGAAGGTTGTTCCGTCTGATGACAACATCACCTATGTGATGACTGTTGACTCCTATGATGTCTGGAGCAGCAACGCCACTCCGAAAGCCTGCGCCGAGGATTTTCTCAAATGGGTGGAGGAAAGCAGTGACTACTCGATCCGGACGTTCATGCATCAAGGGGAACATTCTGATTGCTACTATAACCCTAAGGCACAGATGAACAACCTTACGACGGGAGACTATGTGGCCTACGCCTTCGGCTACAACGGCTCGAAGATCACCACCGGCGTCTCCTATCTGAAATTCCATTTCGAAGAACCGGAAAATTAGACTTAAATGAAGATTTCATCAATATTCAGACTGATCGCTTCAGCCTTTGTCTCCGCCGCCTGTCTTGTATCGTGTGGCGGCAGCGGCTCGGGAGGCGATGAGGAACCGACCTCGACTTTTGACGTGAAAAACCGTCTCGTGAGCGTCACCTCCGAGGGTGGCAACATCTCAGTGGACTACGGCATCAAGGGACCCAAGGAGGGCAACACCGCCGAACTTTCGACGGACGCTGACTGGATCCACCTTGGCAAGGTCTACAGCACGACATTCAGCTTCACAGCCGATAAGAACGACAGCGATTCGGACAGAACCGGTGAGATCAAGATGACCTGCACCGGAGTCCAGCCGTTGACTCTTGTCGTGAGCCAGGGCAAAAAAGGCTCCGCCTCCCCGACCTATAATAAATTCAAGATAGAGGTCAGCGAGATCACGACTTCCTCCGCAAGGGTGGTGATCACGCCTGTGGACGCCGCCGAGACTTACCTTTACTCGATTGTCAGCAAGGCAGACTACGACAAGTGCTCCGATGATGTGGACTACATCAAGAAACGTATTGACCAGATCAAGGAACTGAGTGCTATGTCTGGTGCGAAACCTGCGGCGTTCCTCAATTCCGGGAACTTTGACACAAGCAAACAGACCTCGTCCAACCAGCAGACTGTTTACGACAACACTATCTTCTATGCGGTGGCGTTTGACCTTGCGTTCGATGATAAGGGAACCCCGTCCTATAGCGGAAAACTAGACAAGGTGGAGTTCCGCACAAAAAAGGCGACTCCAGTGAATATGACCTTTACGCTGAATATGTCCGGCACGTATCTGAATGTCACGCCATCATTATCCAGTGAAACCTGGATCTGCGATGTGACGACCAAGGAAAGCTGGGACGAACTTCCGACTCCGGAAGATGTGGCTCATACCTACGTCAATACGATGCTCCAGTATAGTGCCATTACTGGAGGCCTTACTCTCTATAAAGGCAATCAGAGCGTCAATATGGAAAACAGTCTTGACGAGAAAGGCAAGGAATATGTCGTCTATGCCGTTGGCTACCGCCAGTCGGACACCGACGGTGGTCTGACAACAGAAGTGAAGCACATAACTTTCAAGTATTAGTTTATGAATATATTCAATGGTAAGGCGTTCCCTTTCTCCGTCCTTTGCGCGGCCTTGGCTGTCGCGGCGGCTTGCGAGAAACAGGATTCGCCTGAGCAGGATGGCGAAAAGTCCGGACCGATCATCATCAACGAGTCTCCGGCGGCCATCAAAGGTGAGCTGATCATAAAGATCAAAGACTCAAGTGCGGGGACAAGGGCGGCCGGCTCGTCTGACGACGCGCTTGCCGGGACAAGAGAAGTCTCCGAAGTGCTGGCACAGAACGGAAAGTTCCGTCTGGAAAGGCTTTTCCCTGAGTGCGGTCGTTTCGAAGCCCGCACTCATGCGGAGGGACTGGACACATGGTACATCGCCAGCTTCGACAAGACTCTGGAAACTTCGGACGTTGTCGCCCAGTTGAAGAAGTGCGGCTCGGTGGAGAGCATAGAGTACTCCCTGCCTGTCGTGATGTCCGACGCTCAAGGCGAAGGCTCTCCGGCCATCGCTCCGATGGCGGCGGCCGCAAGCCGCAAGGATTTGTTCCCGTTCAATGAGAGCAAGGCGGTCCAGCAGATGCAGTGGCACTACAACAACACCGGCTCGATCTTCGGAAAGACAGGCCTTGTCGGTGCTGACGCCGATGTCTGGGCGGCCTGGAAACTTTGCGCCGGCAATCCGGATGTGATCGTGGCCGTGATCGACCAAGGCGTCAAGTACGACCATGAGGATCTGGCCGACAACATGTGGATCAACAAGGGTGAGATTCCGGGCAACGGAATCGATGACGACGGCAACGGCTACATCGATGATGTCTACGGTTTCAATTTCGTGGACAACAAAGGCACGATCGTCACATCCTCAACCCTTTCGCACGGTACCCACGTCGCCGGCACAATCGCCGCTGTCAACAATAACGGCATCGGCGTGAACGGAATCGCCGGCGGTTCGGGCAATCATGACGGAGTCCGGATCATGACCCTCCAGACTCTCGGCGCCAGCGAGAACGGTTCGTCCGGCTCTGGACTCGGAGGAATCGTAAGGGCCATGAAATACGCCGCCGACAACGGGGCTGTCATCTGCCAGAACAGCTGGGGCTACAACCAGAAGCTCAGCTGGAACACCTGGACACGCAGCTCGTTCTCGGCTCTGAGACGTGCGATCGATTATTTCGTCAAGTACGCCGGCGTGGACGAGAACGGTGAGCAGACCGGCCCTATGAAGGGAGGAATCGTGATCTTCGCGGCGGGCAACGAGGCCGTCAACTACCAGTCTTTCCCGGCCGCCGACAAGAGCGTGGTGAGTGTCGCGTCATATTCCTACACCGGCGCCGCCGCCTACTACACGAACTATGGTGACTGGGTGGACATCTCCGCTCCGGGTGGCGACACCTACATCGATGAGACCTATGGCGGAGTCTACAGCACCAGTGTAGCCAAGGATGGTTCTTCCGCCTATGAATATATGCAGGGCACCTCAATGGCCTGCCCTCACGTCAGCGGCGCCTGCGCGTTGGCTGTGTCCTATTACTACGGCAAGGAAAAGAAGATGGGACTGACCCCTGACATGCTTCGCTCCGCCTTGTTGAGTTCGGCCCGCCCGATCAACGCGAACCTTAGCGCTCCGTACATCGGGAATATGGGCGTGGGAATGCTCGACACTTACAGGCTGCTTCAGTACATGGGCTATCTGGGTGATGTCCCTGCGCAGACTGTCTCCGTCGGACAGTCCACGACCTTGGATCTTTCTGACTATTTCCCTACGGTCCAGGTGCTGTCATATTCAGTCTCGGCTCCGGAGATAGTGAAGGCGTCTCTGTCAAAGGGACTCCTTACCCTTGAGGGCCTGAAGGCCGGAGAGTCGGATGTCACCGTGTCCGACGGCAATTCAATGTTCAAGACAATTAAGGTAACAGTCAACTGATGAACAGATTCATAATTACGAAATTGTCACTCGCGCTTCTCCTGGTGGCAATGTCATGCGAGAAGGAGGAGAGCGAGACTCCTGCGCAGGGGACGCTTCCGGAACCGAAGGTTCTTGTGGGCGATGTGACCAGCACGTCTTTCAGCGTGTCGTGGGACGTCGTGACGGACGCCGGGTCCTACACCTACATATTCAATGAAAAAGACACTGTGACAACGAAGGACCGCATGGTCTCATACTCTGATCTGACTCCTTCGACCGAATATTCATTCGCGGTCAAGACTGATGCCGGAATCAACGGCTCCTACGCTGATTCGAGGTACGTGACGGTTCATGTGATCACGGAGGGTGAGAGTGTCCTCGAGGCCCCGGAACCTGTTCTTGTGGCGGCCTACAAGTCCAGAACCATCATAAACTGGAAACCGGTCTCCGGAGCGTCGGCTTATGAATATTCAGTCGCAGGAATGACCGGAAAGGTTGAGACATGCTCGGTGGAACTGAGCGGATTCAGCGGTTCCACTGACTACGTGTTCCGTCTGAAGGCCTTGTCTGACGAACAGTACGTGAATGATTCGCCGGAGGCGGAGTTGAAGTTCACCACACGTCCGGAGTCCGAGGACATCCCTCAGATCATCATGTCCCTGCTGGAATGCGGATCGGATTACGCCAACTTCAATGTCTATGCTGTTCCGGACTTCCGCTATGTCTATTTCGGGGTGCCGGCCTGCTATTTCAAGGACCATTCTGACACGGAGATCAGGGACACCTATCTGAAATACATTCTGGATGCGATTGAGGACAGCAATATGACTGTCGAAGGAGGAATGTCCTCTTATTCGAACACAGGTTCGTCCAACTACACCGAGTATCCGCTCTATCCTGAGCTGTCGTACTACATTGTGGCTTTCGGGGTCAGCCTTGACGGGAAGGCCACGACTCCTTTGTACAAGATCACCGCGAAGACCAAGGCGCACGACACGATGACGGAGCCGTCTCTGGACGGGGCCGACTGGTTCAGCCAGGCGATGTTCCACTCTGTTTTCGGGCAGTACAACTCTACTAACTGTATCTGGACGAATTGGACGGGGAACGGCGTGGCCAAGATGAACTATGTTCTTACGTCGACATATTCATTCAACTCTTATTTCGATGGTTCGTTTGATCTTTTCAGACGTTATACCGCTCTCAAGGGAAGCGAGGTGACTCAAAAGGAGTATATAGAGAAGATCAACGGGGAAGGAGGGATGACGACCAGGTTCGCGCCTTTGTCCGCCGCGACTTCCTACACACTTGGCACGCTGGCGGTAAATGAGGCCGGCGACACAACCTTCGTCGTGAACACTCTTTCCACGATGACTTCGGACGCCTACTACAATTGGGCGTCTGTCACGCTGGGCACAAGCGCGTCCTATCCTGCGTCATCTGCGTTGGCGGCCACTGTCACGATAGCTTTTGACCCCACGGAATCCCTGAACATCCAGGTTTCGGGGGGACGTTATCTGTTGTGCCGTAAATCCGAACTTGCCGGGGTGGACGAGGCTGCCGCCTTGAAGATCGTAAAAGAGAAAGGCATTGATTTCAAGCCAACCCAAATCAAGGTATTGAACATGACGGGGAACATCTCTATGTCGTTCGGAGTTGACGACTCACCTCTTGAGCCCGGCACAGAATACACGTTGCTGGTCAGCCTTGTTTCGGCAAGCGGGGATGAGGTGCTTCGTCACTCCACCGCTTCCACCGCTGAAGGCACAAAGACGAGGTCGGCGGTTTACGGAGAGCCTAAGGGACGCATTGAGATCAATGCTCCGGTGATTCTTGACACTTATGAAATAAGCAGATAGTTATGAGATTGAACAAGATATTGCGAACGATCGTCCTGATTCCGCTGCTGTGCGCCGCTGTCATGGCCTCAGCCCAGAACAAGGCGATCACTGTCAGCGGAAAGGTCGTTGACAAGACAGGCGAGCCTGTCATCAGCGCTGGTGTGTTCATCAAAGGGACGACTACAGGAACCGTGACGGACTTCGATGGAAAGTACACCTTGGCTAATGTGCCGGCCGACGCCGTCCTCACCGCCTCGAACCTTGGCTATACTACGGCCGAGCAGGCCGTGAACGGCAAGACGGTCGTGGACTTTGTCCTGCAGGATGAGTCTGTGATTCTGGACGATGTGATCGTTGTGGCTTACGGCACGGCGAAGAAAGAGTCTTTCACCGGCTCCGCCAGCGTCGTGAAAGGTGACGAACTCAGCAAGAGACCTGTCGGCAACCTCACGAAATCATTCGAAGGTGCCGTGGCGGGAGTTCAGGTGACTTCCGGAGGCGGCCAGCCTGGTGAGGGAGCGTCCATCATGGTTCGAGGAGCCGGTTCGGTGAACGCTTCGTCCAGCCCTCTCTATGTTGTGGATGGGGTCCCTTATGACGGTGCGATCAGCGCCATTAACCCTGCGGACATTGAGACGATGACCGTTCTGAAGGATGCCTCGGCGGGAGCACTTTACGGAGCCCGTGGAGCGAACGGTGTCATCGTGATCACCACCAAGAAAGGAAACAAGGACAGGGTGAATGTCAGCTACAAGGGCAACTTCGGCGTGGCCTCAAGGGCTTTGAAGCGTTACGATCTTGTGGGGATGAGCGATTACGTCGAACTGACCTACGAGGCTCTGCGCAACGCCGCCCAGTACGGCACCGGGATGGACTTTGACGCCGCCAGCGTCTATGCCGCCAACAACCTTGGCCAGACGATCGGCGGGCTGAAAAGTCCTGAATATTACAACCCTTACAAGAACTACTCCTGGTCGGACCTGATCGACAAAAGCACCGGAAAGATCCATGACGACGCTGTTGCGGCTTGGAATGAGAACTGGATGGACGAGATCAGCGACAACAAGGCTTTCCGTACGGAGCATGTGCTTTCCGTCAGCGGAGGAACAGAGAAGACAACCTATCTGTACTCTTTGGGCTACTACAAGGAGAACGGTACTCTCCAGAACACTGACTTCGACCGTTTTACCGGAAGGATCAGCGGAGACGTGCAGGCCACGGACTGGTTCAAGATGGGCATGAGCGCCAACCTTGCGCACGCGGTGTCCGATTTTCAGGACGCGAGTGGAAGCGAGACATCAAATGTTTGGTACACAGCACAGTTCATGGCTCCTGTCTATCCTGTCTACCTCAAGGACATGGATGGAAATGATGTCCTTGACGCTGCTGGAAACAGGCAGTATGAATACGGCTCCGAGGAAGACAACGGTTACGCCAACCGTGTCACCGCCCAAGGTTTCAACTCCAAGGCCGAGTTGTACGACAATAAGGCCTACTATCAGCGCAACTCCGTGTCCGCCAGGACATTCGTGAAGTTCGGTACAACCAACAAGGACGCTCTTCTTTACGGATTGAACCTTGACATCAACCTTGGTGTGGATTTTACGGATTACGGCAGGACCACGACAAACGACAAGTATCACGGCAACGCCGCCTCGCAGGGAGGTACCGTCAGCAAGTACAACACCAGGACGATGAGCTACACGCTCAACGAACTGCTGACCTACCGCAGGAAGTTCTGGGAGCACTCCATTGACCTGCTTGCCGGTCATGAGTACTATCGTTACAACTACAACTACCAGCTCGGCTCCAAGAGCGGCATCGTGGACGGCATCGACGAGCTCGGTTCGGCGGTGACCACACTCAGCAACACGTCATATTCAAATGACTATGCGATCGAGTCTGTGCTCGCCCGTCTGAACTACGGCTTCCGTGACCGCTACTATTTCGATGCCTCCTGGCGTACCGACGGCTCGTCCCGTTTCCACAAGTCAAACCAGTGGGGCAACTTCTGGTCGGTCGGCGCCTCGTGGAGAATCTCTGAGGAGGACTTTATGAAATCCACTTCGGACTGGCTCAACAACCTTACCTTGAAGGCTTCCTATGGAGTCCAGGGTAACGACAACCTCGGCTCCTACTACGTTTGGCAGGGCCGCTTCAGCTACGGTTGGTCCAACGGAACCCGTCCCGGCTCTACCGCTTCTTCCATCGAGAACAAACTCGTCACGTGGGAGAAGAACGGCAACCTGAACACCGGTCTGGAGGCCAGCATGTTCGGCGGAAGGCTGACAACCACCATTGAATATTATTCCCGCAAGACCAGGGACATGCTCCTTAACAACCCTCTTGCCATCTCCTCCGGCTTTTCCGGCTACGACGACAATGTCGGCTCGATGGTCAACAGGGGATTGGAGGCCTCGCTGCGCGGTGTGTTCTTCGACCGCTCTGATTTTCATTGGGACGCTTCCTTGATGTTGTCGATGAACAGGAACAAGGTGACTGAACTCACTTCCTCGCAGGATGTCATCAACTACGGCAGCGTCGTGATCGAAAAGGGCAAGCCTATCTACACGTTCTACATGTCCAAGTCAGCCGGAGTCTCACCTTCGACCGGCCGCCAGCTTTACTATGCCTACTATCGCTATGCGGTGGACAAGAGCGGGTCAGTCGTCACCGAGAAGTGTGATGAATATGTCACCGACAATGTCGGCCTTGCCTCATTGAGCAAGTACTACTACGGCAGCCGTCAGGCGTTGTTCTCCGGGAGTTTCTCGTCAAACTTCACATTCCTGAAGAACTTTGACTTCTCGTTCCTGACCACATTCTCTGTTGGGGGCAAGATCTATGACAGTCTTTATGACGGCGCGATGAACGTCACATACGCCGGCAACAACTGGCACAGGAATGTGCTCCGGCGTTGGCAGAGGCCTGGTGACATCACCGATGTCCCTCTTATTGAAATAGGTGGCAGCCGTACCAGCACGGGCGAGGAACTGATCGACGCCTCTTACTTCGCCATCAAGAACATCACCCTTGGCTACACCCTTCCTGCCTCTCTGACAAAGAAAGTCGGCATCGGAGGATGCAGGGTGTTCGTCACCGCTGACAATTTGGCTCTGTTCTCCCACATGGACGGAATGGACCCTCAGTACAATTTCACAGGAACAGTCTCCTACACCTACAGCCCGTCAAAGGTTGTGGCGGCGGGAATCGACATAAATTTCTAATTGAATGAGAAAGATACTATCAATAATGTCCGCGGCCATCTGCGCCGTTTCCTGCAATCTGGAGTTCCAGCCTACGGATTCCGGCTCGGGGGAGGATCTCCTGAAGTCCGCCACAACGGCTGTCACGATTGTGGATGGAATCTACAGGACAATGTGGACCGCCGGTTGGTCGACCGGAGGCAACTCGCATCAGTGCTTCGGAATCTCGGCCTACAACATCGCTCTGGAATCGATGGCTGATGACTTCATCATGCAGAGCCAGGGCAACGGATGGTTCTGGTACGACCACTGCTACAATGTGAAGTCGTTCTACACCTCGGACAGTTTCCGTCCCTACGATGTGTGGAACGCCAACTACACCTGGATTTCCAACGCCAACTATGTGATCTCCGCCGAGAAGACCATGACCGGAAGCGAGATCGATGTGGCTTATGTGCTCGGCAACGCCTACGCCATCCGTGCCCTGTCGTATTTCAATCTGGCCAACTGGTTCGCGCGCCCGCCTTACAGCGCGTTGCAGGACAAGTTCCGTTGGTCGGATCCTTGTGTTCCGATCTACACCGAGCCTACAGGCAAGGATTTCATCGGCAAGAAGCGTGAGAATCTCGAGACGGTCTTCGCACAGATCAACTCGGACCTTGACACGGCCCTTGGACTGCTTGAGAAAGGTGATGAGTCCGCTCTTGGCGGGACCAAGTCTCACATCTCCTATTATGTCGCCCTTGGCATCAAAGCCCGTGTGGCCTTGGCCGCGGGAGACTGGAAAACCGCTTTGGACGCTTCTGAGAAGATCATCAAGTCTGAGGAATATTCAATCGGAAGCTCCTCCGAGCTGATGAACGGGATGAACTCCCTTTCCGCCGCCAACGTGATGTGGGGCGCCGGAATAGAAAACACTGAGCAGGCCGGAGGCTACGCCAGTTTCTTCGCCCACATGGACAATGTTGACGGAGCCTATGCCCAGTCAGCACCGAAACTGATCAACTCCAGCCTGTACAAGCAGATGCGTCCGGGTGACATCCGGCGCGCGTGGTGGGACCCGGATGACAAGGAGTCTCCGTACGTCTCGAAGAAGTTCAAGTTCACCAACGTGGCCGCATGGCTGGGGGACTATATCTACATGAGGGTCGAGGAGTTCTACTTTGACGCAGCTGAGGCGGCTCTCCGCCTTGGTGACAAGGACAAGGCCGTCAGGTATCTCAACGCCGTGATGCAGAAGAGGGATGCGACCTTTGACGCTTCCGGCCTTGACGGAACGATGCTTGGCTCGCTCACCACATCATGGACCGGCTCCCTGCTGGAGAATATCCTTGTCCAAAAGAGGATTGAGCTCTGGGGCGAGTTCGGCCGCTTGGTCGATGTGCGCCGTCTCGGCCAGGGAATCGACAGGAAGACCTCCGACGGTTTCGCCGAGGAGTGCATCTCCACGATGTCCGGCAACGGAATCAACCTGACCAACCCTGACACCTACGACTGGGTGATGACCATCCCTCAGGATGAAATCAACAATAACCCTAACATTAACGAAGAAGATCAGAATCCATAATGGAAAAGTTTTTGAGATATTTTCTGTGTTCGGTCTCTGTCATGCTGTCATTGGCCGCTTGCGACCAGGATCAGTTCGGAGAACTGGCTAAGTCCAATGACTCGGATAACAAGGAGATCCATTTTCTCCAGAAGAGCCTTACCAAAGAGTTTGAACAAGGAACCGAGGAAGGAGTTTTCACTGTCGAACTGGCCAGAAACGGAAACAAGGGAACCTACAAGGTGCTTCTCCAGAAGAGCGGCAAGAACGCGTCCCTGTTCTCGTTGCGCGACACTGTCATCATTCCTGACGGACAGTATAGCGTGGAGGTTCCTGTCACGGTCGACATGAAGAATGTCGTGCTCGGCTCCAGTGTCACAGCCTCCCTTTGCATCATCGGCAGGGACGCTGAACTTGGAGACGATCCGGCCTACATCACCCAGTACAGTGACTTCATAGATCTCAGCGCCTCGTTTATTCTGGAATGGGAGCCTTACATGAGGACGACCGAGAATGGCGAGCAGGTGCAGCAGACAGCGACATATTACTACTCCCAGTTCTATGAGGGCTACCAGAGGGGAATGCTTGTGGAGAGGGCCAAAGGCACCACCAACATATTCAGACTGCTGGATTGGGGTGCCGGTGTCAACTTCTTCTTCAAGGTGAACAGTGACAACTCCGTCGTTGTTCCGGGCCAGTCGATCGGGTACTACTACAGCGACACGGGCGAGTATGTCTGCGTCTCGGACATCGCGCAGTATTTCGGCGACGAGGCTTACTACGATCGTTTCCCTTGCACGTTTGACGGAAAGCAGACCTTCACCCTCAATCTTATCTACTATGTCACTGACGGTCTGTTCGGCTACGGAGTCGAGAAGATAGTCTTCGCGGGAGACCATGACAATGATCCTGTCGTCTCAGCCACTTACGTGGGTGACGGCAAGTTCACCTACGAGTTCAACAGCTTCACTGCCTCATGCAAGGCTGTGGTTGTGGAAGGAGACATCACAGGTGATTCCGAGACGCTTGACAAGATTTATAAGCAGATCTGCCTCGGGCAGAGGGAGGATGTCCGGACATTCTCCGACAACACCCAGCAGTGGACTCCATCCACGCCTTCCAACACGATGATAGTGGTTCCGTTTGATGCTGAGGGCAAGCCTGGCGAGATGGTGGCGATCCGTTTTACTTATGATCCGGAGGGCACTTTTGCCCCTAAGGTGCTTGAGTTCGGTCTTGAGCCGTACAGTGTGGATCCATATTCGACCCTTGTGTGGAAGATTCGCACGAAAAACGCATCTTCTGTACGTTACATAATGATGAGCAAGGATGTCCTTGACTACTACGAGGAGAACTATCCTCTTGACCAGATTCTTGGAATCGGCTCGAAGTTCGATGCGGAGAACCTGGCGTCAAGCGAAAGTTCCGAGGGACTTACTCTTTATTATCAGGGTCTTACGGAAGGTGGCGCTTTCCGTGTCATCGCCGAGGTGACCAACAGGTTCGGAGACAAGGTCTATGTCACGGATTCCACTGTGCTGGCTTCCAAGGCTGACAAGTTCGAGGCCATGGGCATTGATGATTTCGCGGGTGCCTACATCGCGAACGCCGATGTGAAGACCTCAAGCAGCGATCAGGCCGAGACCGAGTCTTACCGTGTGGACATCATCAAGACCGGAGAGAACACGGTGATGATCAAGGGGCTTTGCAACTACAGCTCGTACTCTCCTTCGATCACCGGCACCTACATTCCGGAGGAGCATTGCATCCGTGTCCAGTCCCAGAATCTCGGAGAGTTCAGCTACATGAATGTGGTATTCGGCTTTGTAGCCAACCTTTACACTGGAATTTGGGGACCGACCAGCAGTCTGGAGTTCGGCTTCTGTGAGGACGGCCTTGTGCACTGGCGCACGACCGCCGGTTCGGAGATCAGCCTCACCGGCTATAAGTTCCTTCTTTTCGAAGGCTCCTCTTATTCCGGCTATGCCGTCGGTGACAAGACCTACGAGAACATCCTGATGCAGAAGCTTTGATCTGGCCTCTCCGGTCACTGAGCCTGTCGAAATGACTAGAGCACGTCGGTCACTGACCTGTCGAAGTGAACATATATGAATATCTGAAAGGAAGCGGTCTCCGCTTCCTTTTTTTTACATAGACACACAAAACAACAAAGGGCCGGAACGAAAGTTCCAACCCTTTGTCGGGATGATCCGACTCGAACGGACGACCCCTACGTCCCGAACGTAGTGCGCTACCAACTGCGCTACATCCCGATTGCCATTTCGGCCTGCGGCTCGAAAGGCAGCCTCGGGAGACTGCCTTTCGATATTCCTTTATGCAAGTTTGTTGATGTAAACAGCGATTCCACTCTTGAGATTGGCAGCCTTGTTCTTGTGGATGACCCCGATCTTCGCGAGTTTGTCAATCATCTTATAGACCTTAGGAGCGCCATCCTCGGCAGCTTTCTTGTCTGTAGTGTTACGAATCGCGCGTATCGCGTTCCTCGTCGTCTTTGCATAATACTTATTATGCAATCTGCGCCTCTCGCTTTGGCGATTGGCCTTTTTTGCTGATGCGTGATTTGCCATCGTTTTTATTTTTTAATATTTAGTAGTGGGTAGGAGAATCGAACTCCTATTGCGGGAATGAAAATCCCGAGTACTAACCGTTATACGAACCCACCAAACTTGGTTTACCCAAAAGGCGTCCGCCAAATTGGGATGCAAATATATGGATAATTTTCGACCTTACAAAATAATTCGGCCGTTATTTGTCCGATTTGCCGTCATTTCCCTCCTTGGTCCATTCAAACGAGTACAAAAGCGACTCTGTCTGCCTTAGATACTGCCTCTTGTCGTATTTCGGAGCATAGACCCAAGCCTCCAGCACGATGATGTCCTTGCCGTCCTTGCTGTAGAACGAGTGGGACACGAACGGCCCTCCCATGTAGTCGTTGTAGACTTCCCAGAGGCCTCTGGTCTCCACAAAATCAAGGTCATGGTATTTCAGAAACTTGATGCCCGGTTTGACGAACACGCTTGTGGTCATGTAGGAATTCTCCGCTGTGGCGGGAACATATTCCTTAAGGAAGGCATTGCGCCTTGCTATGATGTTCTCCTCCGAGAAAGGATCGTCGCCGGCGGCCGGGTATTTGTAGATGAACACGCCTTGGGTGCTGTACTGCTTTTCGTCGGCTATCCAGATGAAATCGTCCGTGGCCTTCTTGAGGTTGTAGCCGATCGGGAAATGCACCCTTCCTCCGATCATCCTTTCAACCACGTCACCTAATTTGGATTCCTCGTAGAGGAGCGTGTTGGCGATGACCCTGTTCCTTTCAGCCTGCTCGATGGCCCCTGTGATGTTCTCTCCGTTCTTGTCGAGGACCACGATAGCGGAATCGGCGCACGAGGCGTTTATCTGGATCACGCATTGAGGATGGGCCCACACGTCAGTCCTGTAGACGACTCCCTGCTTGACGACCGTCGAGTCGATGTTGAAGATCACGATGTTCCTGTGAAGTTTGAACATGTCCGTGAACGCACCAGGGGAAAGGTTGACCAATGAATATAACGGCTCCCTTTGCGGCAGGTACTCGCAGTCTCTCGCGAGCAGGCCTCCGATCTCGTTGCCCAGGTTCCCCTCCCAGTTGTCTTTGCCGACGACGATGATGACTTCTCCGGCCTTGCCCGAGACGTTGGGCAGCAGAGGCTTTGTGTTGTTATTGCACGACACCGCGCTGAGCAGTGCCAGGGTGGCGAAGACGATTCCTGATAATCTTTTCATTGTATTTTGGTTTTTAATGGATAAGCCTTGCGATGTCGTTTCCGAACGCCAGCACCATCAGCAAAAGCAGTAAGAACATTCCTATGATCTGGGCGACCTCAAGGAACCTGTCGCTCGGTTTGCGCCCGGTGATTATCTCGTAGAGACAGAACACGATGTGTCCGCCGTCAAGCGCCGGGATCGGCAGCAGGTTCATCACACCGAGCATGATGGAAAGCAGCGCGAGAATATTCAGAAACCTGTACCAGTCCCACGTTGCCGGGAACACCTGCCCGATCGAGATGAAACTGCCCACAGACTTGTAGGCCTCGGTGCTTGGCGACGCCACCAGCTTCAGATCCCGCAGATAGCCGCCGATGGTCTCAAAAGTGAGTTTGAACCCTGCCGGGATGGCGCTGGCCAATGAATATTCCTTTGTCGTGAGCCCCGGGATCTTCATGAATATCCCGATCCTGCCGGCCGTGTCCACTTGTAGCGGGACTGAAAGCGTGTCCACCCCACGGAGGATTGTCGCTGTGACGGCGCCGCCTCGGAGTTCCGAAAGATATTTCCTTGAATCCTGCACAAACGGTGTGCTGACACTGTCCAGGGCGATGATCCTGTCGTCCCGACGAAGGCCGGCTGAGGAGTTCGCCGAAGCGCTCATCACCGAGTCCACCACGAACGGAACCGCCAGGTCAAACACTCCCGGAGTGTTGAGCACCGCCCCGATCAGAGACCTGTCTATGTAGAGGTCAACCGTGTCCTTGTCTCTCAGCACCGTGACCTTGCTGACATTCCTGCGGGCCAGATCAGCCTGAAGCATGCCGAAATTCTCGGGAACATATTCATCCATCCTTATGATGTGGTCGCCGTTGCGGAAGCCGAGCTCCATGCCCAACTCGTTGGTGTAGATCTGACTGCCCTCGTTGCTTATGTAGGCGCTCCCCCAGATCGCCATGATGCCGATGTAGGCGAGGATGGCGAACATGAAGTTGTAGAGCACCCCTCCTCCCATCACCAGGAGCCTCTGCCAGGCCTTCTTGGTACGGAATTCCCATGGCTGCGGCTCCTTTTTCATCGAATCCAGATCCATCGACTCGTCGATCATCCCGCAGATTTTGCAGTAACCGCCCAGCGGCAGCCAGCCGATGCCATATTCAGTCTCCCAATCCTTCGCTTTCGGGAATATTCTTGTGAACCATTTCCCCTTGGTGCTGAACAGCTTGGTGCCTCCCGCGTCGAAGAACAGGAAGAATTTGTCCACCCGGATTCCGAAAAGCTTCGCGAACGTGAAGTGCCCGAACTCGTGGATTATAATAAGTATTGAAAGCGCAAGGATTACTTGCAGAATCTTCATCAGAACAACCATCGTCAACCTTTCTTAGCCATGGCCTCGATCTTCCTCTGGGCCAATGAATATATCTCCTCGTTTGTCTTGAATATGTCCTCCACGGACGGCTCGCCTATGAACGTCGCGCACTCCATGCATTCTCCGACGATGTCAGAGATGCCATAGAACGGAATCCTGTCCTGCAGGAATGCCGCCACGGCGGCCTCGTTGGCGGCGTTCATGGCGCAAGGAATATTCCCGCCTCTCTCCATCGCCTTGTAGGCCAGAGCCAATGCCGGGAACTTCTCCGTGTCGGGCTTGAAGAACGAGATGTTGCCGAGCTCGGCGAAATCCAGCTTCTTGTTCGCCAGCGGAAGCCTCTCCGGGAACCCGATGGCGAACTGGATCGGCTCCCTCATGTCCGGGCTGGCGAGCTGGGCGATCACGGCTCCGTCCTCATATTCAACCATCGAATGGATGATTGACTCCGGGTGCACGACAACGTTGATCCTGTCGACCGGCGTGTCGAAGAGCCACCGTGCCTCGATCACCTCAAAGCCTTTGTTCATCATTGTGGCTGAGTCGATTGTGATCTTTGCTCCCATGCTCCAGTTCGGATGTTTGAGGGCCATGTCCTTTGTCGCCGCGCTGATCCTGTCCTTGTCCCATGTCCTGAACGGTCCTCCGGAGGCGGTAAGGTGGATCTTGTGTATCGCATTGCCTTGCGCGGACAGAAGGCACTGGAATATCGCCGAATGCTCCGAATCCACCGGAAGGATCGGAGCGTGGAATTTCTTTGACATCCCCATCACGATCGAGCCGGCGGCCACGAGGGTCTCCTTGTTGGCCAGCGCGATGACTTTCCCGGCGCCTATCGCCGCCATGGTCGGAGCCAGTCCGCTGAACCCGACCATCGCCGCCACGACGATGTCCACCCTGTCGCTTGTCACCAGATCGCAGACGGACTTCATACCAGCGAACGCTTTCGTGTCGCTCCCGTCCAGAGCCTCGGAAAGACTCTTGTATTTGGTCTCGTCGCAGATGACCGCATTGTTGACGTCAAACTCTCTGGCCTGAGCCGCCATGAGCTCCCAACTGCCCAGACATGTGAGCAGCTCGACCTCAAAAAGGTCTCTGTGCTCCCTTATCACGTCAAGGGTCTGCCGGCCTATTGATCCGGTCGAGCCGAGTATCGCTATTCTTCTCTTTTCCATCAGAAACTAATGTATTTTGTGGGATCGACAGCCTCGCCCTTGTGCCACAGTTCGAAATGTAGATGATCCCCGTCCGAGAGAGAGCCTGTGCCGCCAAGTATCGCTATCGGAGCGCCGGCGGTCACCTTGTCCCCTGTCTTTTTCATGAGCTTTTGGTTGTGCTTGTAGACGGAGATGATGTCACCTTCATGCTGGATTCTTATGGTGTAGCCTTCCGTGTCGGTCCACCCGTCGGAGATCACGGTGCCGTCCAGAACGGCCATGACCACAGAGTTGCCCGGGGCTGTGATGTCTATGTAAGGATGAAGCGCCTTGTCGTAGCCTTGGGAAACCACTCCTTTGAGCGGCGTGAAGAAGTGCATGCCTTCGATGGGAAGGGTCCTTGAGGAGTTTGACTTGATGTCGAACTTATCCTCGTCAGTGACTTCCTTCCTCAGCAGGGAATCCTTCTCCGCAATCTCCTTCACCTGGGCGGCGGTCAACGCGGAGTTTCTCTTGACCTCCATCAGACTGTCGATCTTGAGCGGTTCCTGGCCGTCGATGACCCTGCGGAGATTCTCTGAATACAGCTCCCATTTGGTGATGACATTCTCCAGGGAATCAATCCTGATCGCATTCTGGATCGCGTCGTGCTTTGTCCGCGCGTCCGGATATCCGGGGATCAGGGTCCGGACCGGGGTGAACGCGATCAGGCAGAAGATGACGGAAATCGTGACGACAATGACTGTTATCCCTGTCACGAGCGCGCCGATTCTTGTGAATTTCCTTGACCATAACTTGTCGTGGGTGTCATCATCCACTATTGTGAGCCTGAGGTTATTGCTGGTGCCTCCTTTTTTCTGTTTGGACATAAGATTTTGACTTGAAAGCCTTTTTCGTTAACTTTGCGGATTACATGGACAGGATCATCGGCATAGATTACGGACGCAGGCGCGTCGGGGTCGCGGTCAGCGATCCGCTTGGTATATTTGCCTCAGCCCTGGACACAGTTCCAGGTGCAAAGATAATAGAATATATCAAAAGTTATGCTCAAAAGGAGACCATAACCCGTTTTGTGGTAGGCTATCCGATGAACATGAACAACAAACCGTCCGAGGCCGCCGCCGACGTGGACATATTCCTTAAGAACCTCGCGAAGGCTTTTCCGGGCATTCCGGTGACCCTTGAGGATGAGCGCTTCACGTCCGTGCTGGCTCACCGGGCGATGATTGACGGCGGGATGAAGGCGAAGGATCGCCGCGACAAGACGTCCGTGGACAGGATCAGCGCCGCGATCATCCTCCAGAGCTATCTGGACAGGACAAACAGAAATTAAAAGGTTAGAGTTATGATATTACCTATTTATTTATACGGTTCGGAGGTTCTCCGGCGGAAGGCCGCTCCGGCGGATTTGTCCGAGAAGGAAAAGATCACCAAGTTGGTGGCCGACATGGAGGAGACTCTCGCAAAGTCGGAAGGCTGCGGACTTGCCGCCCCGCAGGTAGGGGAGAGCGTGCGGATTCTCATCGTTGACGGCACCGGGATGACGGATGTCTATCCTTATCTCGCCGATTTCAAGAGGGTTATGATCAACCCGGTCATCCTGGAGGAAAGCGAGAAAAAATGTGAATATTCCGAAGGCTGCCTCAGCATCCCCGGCATCTACTGCGATGTCGTGAGGCCACAGAGCATGACCGTTGAATATTACAACGGGGATTTCGAGAAAGTCACCGAGACTTTCGACAAGTTCGCCTGCCGCATGGTGCAGCATGAGATGTCCCATCTGGACGGAGACCTGTTCGTGGATCATGTCGCTCCCATAAGGAGGAAGATCATTTCGAAAAAGCTCCAGAACATCGCGAAAGGAAAGGTTTTTGCAAGGTATGCCACGAAAATTAAATAAACATTACGACTATGGGTGCATTTCACGCGTATGACATACGCGGAGTCTATAACGTTGACTTCGATCGTAACACCGCCTACAAGGTGGGTTATTTTATTCCGGAACTCCTTGACACAGACAAGGTTCTTGTGGGCCGAGACTGTAGGGTCTCCTCTCCGGAGATTCATGAATATCTTCTCAAAGGTATCACCGATGCCGGCGCCGATGTCTATGACATAGGTCTCAGCACGACCCCGATGGTTTATTTCGGGACCGCCAACTACGGATTCAAGGCCTCGGTGCAGATCACTGCCTCGCATAATCCAAAGGAATATAACGGAATGAAGGTCTCCAGGGAGAACGCTCTTCCTGTCGGTCTGGATTCCGGCCTCGGTCAGATCCAGGAGTGGATCGAGAGCGGCAGGCCTACCCCTGTCGCCGAAAAGAGGGGACAGGTCATCCTCAAGGATATTCATAAAGACTATCTTGACTTCCTGCTGAAGTTCAAGGGAGACTATTCCGACATCAAGATCGCGTTCGACCTTTCCAACGGAATGTCAAGCCTTTACGCCCGTGAGATTTTCGGTGACGAACCGGCCTACATATTCGAAGAGATGGACGGCAATTTTCCGAACCACGAGCCGAATCCTCTCATCCCGAAGAATGTCGAGCCGCTTCAGGCTTTGGTGAAGAAAACCGGCGCTGACGTTGGTGTGATCTACGATGGCGACGCCGACCGTGTGATGTTTGTGGACAACGAGGGCGAATTCGTCTCTCCTGATCTTATGATTGCGGTTCTCGGCCATTATTATGTTGATGAAAGGCACGAGACCGGCATAGTCCTTCAGGACATCCGCAGTTCCAAGGCGGTAGGGGAGTACCTTACTCCGATGGGATGCAGGATGGCCACGTGGAAGGTGGGACGCGCTTTTGCGGCGAGAAAACTCCGTGAGCTTGACGGTGTCTGGGGCGGAGAACTTGCCGGGCACTATTATTTCCGCGACTTCTTCTATTCGGACAGCGGACTGCTTGCCTCCATGCTGATCCTGAGGGTCGTGGCCGCCATGAAAAAGAAGGGTGTCACCCTGCACGAACTCATCGGCAGGATCGCCCGCTATCAGAACTCCGGCGAGATCAATTTCCGTCTTGACGACAAGAAAGGCGCGATGGACGCTGTCAAGGAATATTTCACCTCGAAGGAAAAGCCTACGGCCGAGATGGATTTTGACGGCTACAGGGTCGAGTTCCCTGACTGGTGGTTCAACATCCGTCCTTCCAACACTGAGCCTTACCTGAGGTTTATCTGCGAGGCCACTTCGGATGCGCTTTTAGAGGAAAAGGTTGGTGAGACAAAGAATCTTCTTGTGGAGAGATTCGGAGCTAAACTGTAGGTGAGCCGATGATTTCCGGAAGATTTTGGGCCGGTGCGGTCGTGGCCGCCCTGGCCATGGTTCAGTTTTCGGTGTCTTCTTTCGCCCAGGACACAACGATAAAGACCAAGAAACAGGCTGAGATCCTTGTCCCGAGGATTTCCCGGGAGTCTGTGCAGTCGCTTGACCCTAACAGGGCGGAGGCGCTGGACACGATTGACACTGCGGACCCTCACATCAAGATACTCCTGCTTTCCGACAACACATGGAAGTATTTCAAGGAGCCAGGCTATGCCCGTGACAACAAGATATTCAATGAATATTGGACCCACGATTACCCTGATCCCTATCATGTCTCGCTTGACGAGCTTCCTGATGAGATCGCCCTTTGGATTGTGGATACTCTAAGCGAGTATAAATGCCCTCATCAGAACGAGGTCTATTCCAAGTTCGGGTATCGTCACAGGAGGCGTCATCAGGGGGTTGATCTTCCTTTGCACACAGGAACACCTGTCTATGCTGCTTTTGACGGCAAAGTCCGTCTGTCCAAGCGCTACAAGGGCTACGGCAACCTTGTGGTCCTCCGTCATGACAATGGCCTGGAGACATTCTATGGGCATCTGTCGAAGATTTATGTGCAGGATGACCAATGGGTGAACGCCGGCACGATCATCGGCCTTGGCGGCTCGACCGGCCGCTCGACTGGCCCTCACCTCCATTTTGAGACCCGTTATAAGGGCTATGCCTTTGACCCGCAATGGCTTATAGATTTTCCTTCGGGCACCTTGAGGCACAGGCTGTTCGTGCTTAAGAAGAAGTACCTCAACGCCAACAGCAAGTACGTCCCGGAGAGCGAGCAGGAGGAGATAGACATCCTTGAGGGTGACGCCAAGGACAAGGAAGAAGCCGCCAAGAAGGCCGAAGCCGAGAGAAAAGCCGCTGCGGCTGCCCAGTATCACACGATTCGTCAGGGTGACACTCTCGGTGCCCTTGCCCGGAAGTATCACACCTCCGTCAAAGCCATCTGCCGCCTCAACGGCATCAAGGAGACCACCACCCTCCGTCTCGGCAGGAAACTCCGTGTGAAGTAGGGCCTCCGGTCGCAGAGCCTGCCGAAGCGCCAGGAACCTTGCCGGGGGCAACAGAACCACAAAGGGAGACGCAAAATTTCGCGTCTCCCTTTGTGGTCCCAGTAGGGCATGATCCTACGACCCCCTGATTATGAGTCAGATGCTCTAACCAACTGAGCTATGGGACCGGTAGTCATCCGCCTCGATGGGCGGACAAATCTTTCCAAAGTTACCAATCTTTCCGGAAATTCCAAACTATTTCCCGGAATTCTGATTGAGTTTTTTCGAAAAGTGACCGAATATTCTAATTTTAAATGTAACTTTATCTTTTATAACAATCGTTGGAGATTATATGAAGAACTTTTTGTTTGTATTTTTTGTTCTGCTTGCAGGGCTCGTTTCCTGCAGGTACGATGATTCCGAGATCTGGAACAAAGTCAATGAGAATGAAGCCCGTATAGTGGCGTTGGAAGAACAGTGCCGTGGGTTCAATCAGGATCTGCAAACATTGCGCACCATCGTCAACGCATTGCAGGACAATGACTATGTGACTAATGTGGCGGAGGTCAAGAAGGACGGAGCGGTTGTCGGCTACACGATCTCTTTCAGTAAAAGTGGCTCGGTCACCATCTATAACGGAGAGGACGGCCATTCTCCTGCCATCGGAATAAGGCGACATACTGACGGAAAATATTACTGGACCCTGGATGGGGATTGGATCTACGACGGCGACGGGACCGGCAACAGGATCGGCGCTGAGGGGATCACGCCGGAGCTGAAGATCGATGACGGTTGGTGGTATGTCTCTTATGACGGGAAAAAGACTTGGACGAAGCTGTCGAAGGCGACGGGCGAAGACGGCGAGGACGGGGACTCGTTCTTTTCTTCTGTCAAGGACAACGGGGACTCAGTGTCTGTCACCCTTGTGGACGGCACCGTGTTCTCACTTGCCAAGAAGTCACTGGACTTGGCCATCCAGTTCCCTGACTACGGCACGATAAAGTTCGCCCCGGATGAAACCAAGTCTGTGAAATACAAGGTCCTTAACTCCTCGGGGAGTGTTGTGGTAAAGGCGTTTGCACAGAATGGATGGAAGGCGAGTGTAAACAAGGTCAATGGTTCGGAAGGCGAAATCGTGGTGACCTCTCCTTCCCCATTCACTCCAGGAGAGATTTTCGTGCTCGTTTACGAGGGGGATTCCAAGACATTGGTAAGATGTCTGGATTTCATAGAAGGCACTGTCATCACGCCTGAGGAAGCATATTCAGTTCCCTTGAGCAGTGGGGATTTCACCGTTCCCGTGTCCACAGATGTGGACTATTCCGTGGAAATTCCTGAGGAGGCCGCATCATGGCTGAAATATTCAGGGCTTAAGACCAGGTCGATGCGTCAGGATGAACTTGTCTTCCATTGCGAGAAAAACAAGAATGGAAGTCCCAGAAGCGCGGTTGTCAGGATTGTAAACAAGGCTGCCGGCATTTCAGAGAAGATTGTGGTTTTTCAGAAAGGCATAGTCAACACTCTCCAGACCCATTCTGTCGGCAATGGAATAAAGATTGTGATTATGGGTGACGGCTTTACGGAAGAGGATTGTACGCCTGATGAACTGACTGGAATTTCATTTTTTGATGAATGGGCTGACCGCACGATGGAGGAGTTTTTCGCCGAGGAACCCTACAGGTCATTCCGGGACAGGTTTGACGTGTATTCCGTTGCGGTTGAGTCGGATGGCAGTACCTTTGACGGGAGCACGGCCTTTTCGAGCAAGTTCGGTTCGGGAACTTATGTCGGAGGCAACGACAGCATGGTCTGGCAGTACGCCTACAAGGTGGATGGAATCAATTGGCTTACTGTAAGGAACACGCTGGAACTGGTGATACTTAACTCCCCGAAGTATGCCGGGACCACCTACATGTGGTCGGACGGCAGGGCGATAGCCTACATCCCTATAGTGAATTTCAAAAGCGGAGACTTCGGAAAAGTCCTTCGCCATGAGGCTGGCGGCCACGGGTTTGCCAAGCTTGCGGATGAATATTTCTACGATAAGACAATCACCGAGAGTGATGTCCAGAAACATGAGAAGTGGTTCTCCTACTACGGCTTCTATCCGAACGCTGATGTCACCGGCGATCCGAAAGATGTGCATTGGGCTCATTTCATTTCAGATCCGAGGTATTCGGGGCAGGTCGGGGTTTATGAAGGAGGGCTTACTTTCAGGTACGGTGCCTACAGGCCGACAGACTACAGCATCATGCGGCACAACGCCGGTGGCTTCAACGCACCTTCGAGGGAAGCCATCTACAAGAGGATCATGAAATTGTCCGAGCCGAGCGGATGGAAATATGATTTCGAGGCCTTTGCGGCCTACGATGAGACAAACCGTTCGGCCGTGTCACAGACCTACTACGAAAACCAGATGGAAGGCTTCGACGAGAAGACGTTCGTCCCTCTCGCTCCGCCGGTCTTGAGAGATGAATAAGAATATGGTACTTGCGGGTTAATATTCCTTCACTCCGTTTGTTGCCATCCATTCCAGCAGCGGCGTGCTGTCGAATCCGGCCGTGCCTTTCAGAAACACATTGACCTTGAATCCAGTCTCTTGGCTTAGCCGGAAGACATTCTTTAGAGTCTCCAGAACGCAGAACTCCGCCGCTATCCCGCAGACGGTCACCTCGTCCTCTGCCATGAACAACAGTCCGCTTGCCGAGGCGCCGGTCTCTAAATGAGCGGCGTCACTTGAGCGCGGCGCTTCCGAGAACGCCCCATACTCTTCCCGGGCCTTGTCCTGTCCTTTCAGGATGAATCTGGTCTTGGCCTCGTCCAACCCGTCCAGGAGGCTGTCAGCGAGACTTGCTCCCTTTGTGTAGTGGACACAGTGCTCCGGCCATGTCCCGCCGTTCCCCTTGAACGAGCAGTGGTCCTTCGGATGCCAGTCCAGCGTGAAGTACACGTTGTCAAATCCTCCTTTGATCCTGTTGATTTCCGGGATGATAGCCTCCGCGCCCGGCACAGCCAGAGAACCGTCAATGAAGTCTCTCTGCGCGTCGACAACCAATAAAATCTTTCTTCCTGCCATGATTCCAATCCTTTAATGTGTCCGGAATGAAGCGCAAAGATAATGATAAATCCGGAATTGAGACAAAAAGAAAAGCGCCTGCGAACCGCAAGCGCTTAAAGGAGCTCCTCAAGTAGGACTTGAACCTACGACCCCCTGATTAACAGTCAGGTGCTCTAACCAACTGAGCTATTGAGGAATTTTTTCAACCTTTTTGGTTGTTTGTTCCTTTCGGGAGTGCAAAGGTACAACAAAAACTGGTTAATGCAAATTTTTTTGTAGTTTTTTTTGTGTACCTTTGTGTAAATTTCTCGGAGAAAGGAAATGGACATAGACTTGTTTTCAGAGATGGTCAAGGGGCTAATCCTTGACAATGATGGGGTTACGTTGCCTGGCTTGGGGACTTTCGTCTCCGAGGTCATGCCTTCGACGTTTTCTGACAAGGGCTACACGATCAACCCTCCTTACCGCAGATTGTCTTTCAGGCAGCGGGGATCTGAGGAAGACAGGCTGTTGACGGAGTTCTATTCCAAGGCGAACGGGACTGATCCCGAGACTTCCATGAAGATCATCTCGGAATTCATCTCTGGGTTGAGGAGCACGCTTCAGACCAAGAAGATTGTGGTTTTTCCGGGATTGGGGCGTTTGCGCGCCACTAAGGAGAATGCTTTTTTCTTTATCGCTGATGAGGATTTGGACATCTATCCTTACGGGGTAGGGTTGGAGTCGGTTTCGCTGAAGACGCACGAGGAGACTCCGGAAGAGGTCGCCCAGGGTGTGGCTGCGCTTCGTGAGCTTGTCGGTGATGCCGCGGAGACGGTTGCTGAGCCATTCCCGTCGGTCGCTGGGCCTGTCGAAGCGACCGGACCTGCGGATTCTGTTTCTTCGAAAGAGTCGCTTCGACAGGCTCAGCGACCGGAAGAAGAGCAGCGACCGGAGGAAGACCGGAGCCATGAGGAAGACCGGAACTCTGAAGATACCCATGCGGCGGATGACAAGGAAGTTCCGAGAGAGAAAAATAAGCGTGGGTGGAAGGTTGCCGCGATTGTGGCGGCAAGCATGATAGGAGTGGTCTTGGTGGCTTTTGGAATATTCATGCTCCTTGCTCATGTCGCTCCGGATTTCATTGATTCCATTCTCTACACTCCTGAGGAGTTGCGGATTATTAATTATTGATTGCTATGGAAAATGTTAATGTCTTGGACAACCGGTTCAGCACAGACATCACGATCCCGTGCTATGACACGGATGCGTCGTTTCATCTGAAGCCGGCCGCGTTCATGGATCACGCCCAGGAGATGGCGTATCTGGCTGCGGGGGCCTTGCATTTCGGTTATGAAGACCTACAGAAGCATCACACGGCATGGGTGCTGTCAAGGATGCGGATGGATTTCCTGAACCCGCCGGTGTGGACGGACGAGACAACCCTCTACACATGGCACAAAGGTCTTGACGGACTGTTTTTCCTGCGTGACTTTGAACTCCGAGGGAAAGGGGACACAGATTTTGCCGACAAGTCTAAGGTTCTTGTGGCCTGCACGTCGTCATGGATCGTGATGAATGTGGAAACCAGGCGGTTGGTGCGCAGCGATGAGGTCCTGAACTTGGTCCCGGCGGCCACCCAGTGCCTTGATCATGCCATTCAGACCCCGTGTGAGAAGATTGTCATGCCTAAGAATATCCCTGTGGAGGAGGTTGGCTGCCACAAGGCGGCATATTCGGACATAGATGTGCTGGGACACACCAACAACGCCCGCTACGTGGTCTGGGCGATGGACTGCATCGACTACCCGGTGGTGGCCGGCAACCGAGTAAGGAGCATCAGCGTGAATTTCATCAAAGAGACAAAGCCTGGTGAGGAGGTAAGAATATTCAGAAGTTACGTCGAGGCTGACGGGCGCAAGACATATTTCATTGAAGGTAAAATAGAAGACAAACCGTGCTTTAGCGCGCGGATAGATTTTTAGTTTGGTATGCGAGATTTGTTCTTCGGGGCGGGAATCGCCCATTCAATTCTGGCTTTTGCGGTGGTGATCGCCGCCGGACTGTATCTTGGAAAGTTCAAGATCAAAGGTATTTCCATCGGATCCACCTGGATTTTATTTGTGGCCATCCTTCTAAGCCATTTCGGACTTAGGGTTGATGCCACGGTGCTCAGCTTCATGAAGGATTTCGGATTGATCCTGTTTGTGTTCTCAATAGGCCTTCAGGTCGGTCCCGGATTCTTCCATTCGTTCAAGAAGGGCGGCATGCAGCTGAATCTGCTTGCGGTTTTGCTGATTCTGCTTGCTGTAGGTGTGACTGTGGCGATCCATTTCATAACGGGAGAGGATCTCAAGACCATGGTCGGAGTGATGTCGGGAGCCGTGACCAACACTCCGGGGCTTGGCGCCGCCCAGCAGACGATGGCAGACTCCATGAGGGCCGAGAACTATCTTGCTTCAGATGTCGCCGCAGCCACATCAGGACTTGCGTCGGCTTATGCTGTGGCGTATCCTTTGGGTGTGCTGCTCGTGATAGGCCTTATCATGTTCTTCAAGGCCATATTCAAAGTGAATCTTGAAAAGGAAAAAGAAGAACTTGACAATGAGGATAATAACGAGGACATCGCCAGACGTATGCACTGTGAGGTCGAGAATCCGGCCATTTTCGGACTGACAATCAAAGAGGCCACGAAGGATTTGGGGAACTCGATAGTCATCTCCAGAATCCTTAGAGACGGATTGATGTCTATCCCGGGACCTGACACCGTCCTTCAGAAAGGCGACAAACTTCTGATTGTCACATCCCAGAAGAATGTTGATTCTCTCAGGATCACTTTCGGTGAGGAAGTCCCGATGCACCTTCAGGATTGGGAGCAGATCGATGCCAAGATGGTCAACAGGAAGATCACTGTGACAAAGTCCTCTTTGACTGGTGTCACACTGCGCACCCTCAACATCAGAGCCAATTATGGCGTCAGCGTCACACGTGTGATAAGATCTGGTGTGGGGCTTGTCGCAAGGCCTAACCTCATACTTCAGATGGGGGACGTGCTGAGAGTAGTCGGTCCGGAACTTGGAATCGAAGAGGTTGCCAATCTGGTCGGCAACCAGACTTCGACTTTGAACCGCCCGAACCTTATCCCGATCTTCTTTGGAATCGCTCTTGGCGTGATATTCGGTTCAATTCCTATCGCCATCCCTGGCATTCCTCAGCCTATCAAGCTGGGACTTGCGGGCGGACCGCTCATCATAGCGATCCTGCTCGGCTATTTCGGGCCGAAGTGGAAGATCACGACCTACACCACACAAAGCGCGAACCTGATGGTCCGGGAGATGGGAATATCCTTCTTCATGGCCGCTGTAGGTCTCGGAGCCGGACAGAATTTCGTAAGCTCCATCCTGAACGGAGGTTACTGGTGGATCCTTTACGGCGCTCTGATCACATTCATTCCGGTCTGCGCCATAGGCCTGATCGCAAGATATGCCTGCAAGCTGAACTTTTACCAGATCTGCGGTCTGATCTCCGGAGGCACGACGGATCCGGCTGTCCTGGCGTTCACTCAGGGAGCTTACGGAACGGATTACCCTTCTGTGAACTACGCCACGGTCTATCCTTTGTCCATGTTCATGAGGGTGCTTGTGGCCCAATTACTGATTCTTTTGGCCATTGCATGACACCATGTTTGAGTTGATTTATCCTGCTGAACCGGCGACAATCCTGCCTTTGCCATCCTCTGACAATCCAGGGGAGCGCCCATGCACATCAGGAGAGATGGTGCCTGTCGTGGAGGAGAATGGCTTGGTCATAGGCCAGGCCACGAGGAAGACCGTGCATGACGGCTCGAAACTCATGCATCCGGTCGTCCATCTGCACATAATCAACCGCGAGGGCTGTCTCTACATCCAGAAGCGCTCGATGAAGAAAGATCTGCTCCCCGGCCTTTGGGACACCGCGGTCGGCGGTCATGTGGACTATGGGGAAAGCCTGGAGGAAGCCCTTTACCGGGAATCCTCCGAGGAGTTGGGATTCAGGGAGTTCAATCCTGTCTACCTGAAATCCTACGTCTGGGAATCCACCCGGGAGAAGGAACTTGTGAATGTCTTCGCCGCTGTCGGGAATTTTGTCCTGAATCCGGATCTTGATGAGGTCTCGGAAGGCCGTTATCGGGACATGGCCGAGATAGAGGCGAATCTTGGCATGGGACTGTTCACCCCGAATTTTGAGCAGGAGTTCAAATCAATCAAAGACACTTTACTTGCATTGCTCTGATGGATAGACAAATCGACAAATTCATAAAGGACCAGCTTTCGGTCTGGCCTCTGGCCGCTGAGAATTACCGCAACCTCAAGAAAGCCGAGATGAAGCACCTTGAAGTCGGCGGGCTGAGGGTGGTCGTTCAGTATAATCCGTGCAGAAGAATCTCCTCCGAGGCCGCTTTGGACAAGAAGTCCATCAGTGAGAGGCCGTGCTTCCTGTGTCCGGAGAACCGCCCGGCGGAGCAGACAAACATCGAGTTCGAAGGACGCAAAGGACGCAAGTACCGTGTTACATTGAACCCTTATCCGATCTTTCCGTCGCATCTGGTGATTTCCAGCTTCGACCACACGCCGCAGTCAATCTGGCACCGCTATCAGGATCTTCTCGACTTCGTCAAGGAGAACAATGAATATCTTGGGTTCTACAATGGCCCTCAAAGCGGGGCGTCGGCTCCGGACCACATGCATTTCCAGGCGTGTCCACAAGGTCTGATGCCACTTCAGCGCAGAGTTGACGAACTGCTTGACACGAGCGAGGACGGAACTTTGGAATTCCTGACGAATGTAAAGGAGGCCAGGCTGTTCCATCTTGATGAATATGCCCGCGGCGTTTTCGTGCTCCGTGGAACCACGGCGAAATCCACCGCCAAGCTGTTCTACAGGCTTCTGGACTGCGCTCCTTTGCCTGAAGACTCGGAAGAGCCAAGGCTTAACCTGATTGCTTGGTATCATGGGGGAGAGTATCGTACGGTTGTGATGTTCAGGGAAAAACATCGTCCGCATAATTATTTTTCCACGGCCTCTGACCACTTGGCGATGAGTCCGGGATGCGCGGACATGGCCGGAGTTTATGTCGCTCCCGAGAAAGAGGATTTCGATAAGCTTGATTCAAAGCTTCTTTCCCAGGTTGTCGAAGAGGTGGCAGCAAGCGAGGAGACCGAAAAGGGGATTGTCTGGAGGCTGACCAGAACCCAGAACAGGCTGGAGGTCGGCATCATGTCCGGCCGGGAGATTGAGTTCGAGATCATTTCGGACGGAGCCGGAAAACAGAAAGTGGAGTATTCCGAGGGAAGCATCTCCTACAACGGAGTCCTTTACGATGAATTGGTCTTCGAGGCTCAGACCGAGGCTACAATGTTCGCCGAGCCGTCGTTCATCCTCTATGGGGTGACCATCGGGGTGGATTTCCATTGGGAGAGAAAAGTGACGCAGAAGTTCGCCGGGACGCTGAAATTCATCGTGGACGGGGACAAGGTGACGGCTGTGAATATAGTTGGTGTCGAGGACTATCTCTTGAGTGTGATCTCATCCGAGATGAAGGCTTCGGCCGGGCTGGAGTTCCTCAAGGCTCATGCTGTGATTTCACGTTCATGGGTGATGGCGCAGGTGGAGCACCGTAGGAAATCGGCCCTTCGGCAGGCTCAGGGACCGGTTCCGGCCGACGGATCCGCCCTTTCGGTCGCTGAGCCATCCCTGTCGGTCGCTGAGCCTGTCGAAGCGACAGACGGAGCCAAGGTCACTTCGACAGGCTCAGTGACCGGGCAATCCGCCTCAGTGACTGGAGACGAGGTGTACATAAAATGGTTCGACCACGACGACCACACCTTGTTTGACGTCTGCGCTGATGATCACTGCCAACGCTATCAAGGACTTACAATGGCTGTGGGCGACACCGTCCGCAAGGCGATAGACCAGACCTGGGGGCTCGTCCTCACATCCGGAGACGAAATCTGCGACGCCCGCTTCTCCAAATGTTGCGGCGGACGGATGGAACTTTTCAGCACCTGCTGGGAGGACAAGGGTTACCCTTATCTCCAACCGCTCCCTGACACGCCGGACTGCGTGGAAGGCGGCGAAGTTTTCTGCGACACCAGTGACGAAAGGATTCTTTCCCAGGTGCTCAACGACTACGATCTGGAGACGAAGGACTTCTACAGATGGACCACTGAATATTCCAGGACGGAGGTGTCCGACCTTGTCCGCAGGCGTTCCGGGATTGATTTCGGTACGATCCGGGATCTTGTCCCGATCGAAAGGGGACCTTCCGGAAGGCTGAAAAGGCTCAGGATCATCGGTGTCAAAAAGACGATGGTCATCGGCAAGGAACTCATCATCCGCCGTTGGCTGTCCGATTCCCATCTCAAGAGTTCAGCCTTTGACGTAAAGTGGGATGGAGACAGACTTGTCCTCGACGGAGCCGGCTGGGGACACGGAGTGGGTCTGTGCCAGATCGGCGCCGCCGTGATGGCCAGCAAAGGCTACACGTTCGATCAGATACTGCTGCACTACTACCCGGGCAGCGTTTTGGAAAGAAGATAATCAAACCTACACATAATGAGTAATTTTACTAAACGTAACCCTTGGATGTGGATCCCGACCCTCTACTTCGTGGAGGGCATTCCATATTTCCTTGTCAACAACGTCTCTGTCCTGATGTTCGCCAAGATGGGCGTGCCGAACGGACAGATGGCCTTGTTCACATCCCTTCTTTATCTCCCGTGGACGCTAAAGTTCCTCTGGAGCCCTTTCGTGGACATCATCAAGACCAAGAGATGGTGGATCATCACGATGCAGATCATAATGTCCATCGCCTTTGTCATCCAGGCTCTCACGATGCCTCACCCGTCGGCTGAGACAATCGCCTCGGGAAGCACGCCGATGAGCTTGTTCTCCTTCACCTTGATACTGTTTGTCTTCGCGGCATTCGCCTCGGCTACGCACGACATCGCCGCCGACGGATTCTACATGCTGGCCCAGAGCCAAAGCAGTCAGGCGGCCTTTGTGGGAGTCCGCAGCACATTCTACAGACTGGCCAACGTGTTCGGCAACGGTGTGATCGTCGCCGTGGCCGGCCTTCTTGAGACCAGAACCGGCAACGTCCCTCTTGCCTGGCAACTGACCATAGGCGGCTCCGGTATCCTGCTGACGGCCCTGACCCTTTACCACACCTTCGCTATTCCCAAGCCGGAGTCCGATGTGCCTAATATTCAGGAAAACTCGGGCGGCAAGGTCGGTGAGATATTCGAAGGATTCGGCCGTACCGTCACGACTTATTTCAAGAAGCCTGGCGTTTGGCTCGCGATAATATTCATGCTTTGCTACCGTCTTCCGGAAGCTTTCCTCATCAAGATGTGCACTCCGTTCCTGGTTGCCTCCAGAGAGGTCGGAGGTCTCGGGATGCAGACCGCGGAGGTAGGCATCGCCTATGGTACGCTCGGCGTGATATTCCTTCTTCTTGGCGGCATTCTTGGAGGGCTTCTCGCCTCCCGTCTCGGACTGAAAAAATCCATCTGGATCATGGCCGCGTTCATGACGCTCCCTTGCCTGTCTTTCGTCTATCTCGCTGTTGTCCAGCCTGTGAGCTTTGCCGTGATCTGCACCTGCATCGCAATCGAGCAGTTCGGCTACGGATTCGGCTTCACCGCCTACATGCTCTACATGATGTACTTCTCCGAAGGCGAGTTCAAGACATCGCACTATGCGTTCTGCACCTGCTTCATGGCTCTGAGCATGATGATTCCCGGCATGTTCGCCGGCTTCCTTCAGGAATCCCTCGGCTACAAGGGCTTCTTCTGGATGGTCATTGTCTGCTGCATCGCCACCGTCATTGTCACCTTCCTCGCCGACCGCAAGATAGATCCGGAATACGGCAGGAAATAATCAACCCACCAACAATCAATGAATATATGAACAAAGTCAAAAGAATATCCACAGTCCTGTTCGCCGCCGCGGCGATCGCCTCATCCGCAGCCTTGGCGGCGGAGAGACAGATAGTCCGCACTGGAATCGAAGTCCTTGAAGGACGTGGCTTTGAGGGACTTGTCGGGAAGAATGTCGGCCTTGTCACAAATCCGAGCGGCATTGACCACAACCTTCGTTCCACAATCGACATCCTCAACGAGGCCCATGGAGTCAACCTTAAGGCTCTCTTCGCTCCTGAGCATGGCGTGCGTGGCGATGCTTACGCAGGCTCGCACGTTGAGGATTTCAAAGACGCCAAGACTGGCATTCCGGTCTACTCCGTCTATGGCGCCAACCGCAAGCCGAGCAAGAAGATGCTTGAAGGATTGGACATTGTCGTCTATGATATCCAGGACATCGGCAGCCGTTCCTACACATTCATCAGCACCCTCGGTCTTGTGATGCGCGCCTGTGCTGAGAACAACATTGAGGTCATGGTCCTTGACAGGCCTAACCCATTGGGTGGCAACAAAGTCGAGGGATGCCTCGTGGAACCTGGCTTCCACTCGTTTGTCAGCGAGTTCAAGATCCCTTACATCTACGGACTCACGGTCGGAGAGCTTGCGATCTTGATCAACGAGGAAGGCCTTAACTGTGGCGAGAAAGGCAACGAGGCTCCTCTGAAATGCAAGCTTTCCGTCATCCCTATGGAAGGATGGCACAGAAATATGCTCTATCAGGACACCAACCTTCCTTGGGTGCTTCCGTCCCCGAACATCCCTTATCCTCAGTCCGCCGTGAACTACCCGTCATCCGGTATCGCGGGCGAGTTCCAGGGCTACCTTAACATCGGCATCGGCTACACCCTCCCGTTCGAGGTGTTTGCCGCCGAATGGATTGACGCAGATGCCTTGAAAGCCCGTCTGGACAGTTACAACCTTCATGGAGTGGCGTTCAGGACAATCCATTTCAAGCCGTTCTCCGGCAGCCTTCAGGGAAAACTCATCCATGGAGTCCAGTTCCATTACACTGACTATGAGGCCGCTTGCTGCACGTTGACCCAATTCTACGTGATGCAGGCTGTGAACGAACTCTATCCGGACAGGAATCCGTTCGCACTCTCGAAGGGACGCAACAACATGTTCGACAAGGTCTGTGGTACAGATTATGTAAGAACGGCTTTCGGAAAGCGTCTGAAGGTAGAGGACATCGCTGACTACTGGTCAAAGGATGTCGAAGCCTTCCGGAAGCTTTCCAAAAAGTATTGGATCTATAATTAACCACTTAACACCGGATCATCATGAAGAATATTCTGAACATCGCCCTTGCGTCAGCCGTCGTGCTGGCCATGTTTGCGGCTCCCGTTGATTCATATTCACAGGAAAGACGCTCCTCCGGCTCGAGGGGCACCACAACTTCGTCCCAGACGAGATCTTCGTCCAGAGGGTCATCGTCCAGAGGGTCATCGTCCGGGAGTTCTTCGTCCAGAAGTTCTTCTTCCGCGAGAAGCTCGAATTCTTCTTCTACGAGGAGTTCGGGTTCGTCCATGTCCAGGAGTTCTCAGGACAACAACCGCAGGAGTGGTTCGAGCGTTTCGAGGAGTTCCCGGGACAACAGTCGCAGAAGTTCTTCCACGGACGTTTCACGCGGCTCTCAGGACAACAACCGTCGCCGCTCTTCCTCATCAGCCAGGGAGTCGTCGTCCTCTTCGAGAAGTTCCGGCGGCAGAGTCGTGCGGCAGATCGGCGGTTCTTCTTCTACCAGAAGCACTTCAGCCCGCGGTTCGGCGGCCGGCACCGGAAGAGATCAGTCCCAAAGGGTAGGCAACGCCACCAGGGACGGTCTGACATCTTTCGACCGCAACGCCCATGGCGGGAGAGATGTCATGAGGGAAAGCCGCAGCGACTTCATGAGGATCGGCGAGGACAGGAATGTCCACAGAATCCCGCCGCGTGACCGTGACTTCATGCCGTACGACCGTCCGAAACATTTCTGGGCGCACGACCACCATTGCTACGGCTACAGGGTCCACAGTCTCCCTCCGCGTTACAGAAGAATGACTTACTGGGGAGTTGAATATTGCATCTATGATGGAATATATTACCGTCCGTACGGGGACATATTCGTTGTCTGCCGCCCTCCGTTCGGAGTGTGCATTGATCGTGCCGTCTCGGATCTGGTGTTTGCCTCGGTCCGTTTCGCCTACTACAACAACACCTACCGGATGTACCGCGCCATCGACTCCAACAACCGGATCATCGAGGAGCAGAACAGGATAATTGCTCAGAACAACGCCACCATAGCGGCTCAGAACAACACGTTCGCATTGAACTCGACGAGGGCCAACAACGCCTATTCCCTTGCGGACAGGCTGGGGCTCGTCCAGAGTTACGCCTACGCCAACCAGCCGTACTACTATCAGGACGGAGTCTTCTACATAGTCAACTCAAACGGTCAGTATGAGGTCATAGTCCCTCCGTCCGGCGCCTTGGTCGAGGATCTTCCTGACGACTACGACACGATCACGATGGACGGGATGGATTTCTACAAGGTGGATGACACGGTCTATCGGCTGACCCTTGTGGAAGGCAAGCCTTACCTTGAGGTTCTCGGGCAGATGTACGGCAAATTAGCCAATCAATACAATTATTACTCAAACGGAACTGCTTCCTACAACAGTCTCTACTAACAGGTCAGACATTAATGAACAAACTCAGAAGCTTATTTGAAAGTTATACAGGTCAGAAGGTAAGTGACACGGAGGAACTCAACTCCTCCGGAAGCAACAGGAGATATTTCCGTCTCAAGGGCGGGAATATCTCCATTATCGGTGTCATAGGGACGAACCACGAAGAGAACAATGCGTTCGTCAGCCTCAGCGCTCATTTCCTCAGTAAAGGGATCAAAGTGCCTAAGGTGCTTGCGGTCAGCGAGGACGGGATGCGCTACATTCAGGAGGATCTCGGGGATGACCAGCTTTACAAGGTCGTTACCCAAGGGCGCGAGAGCGGTGAATATAGTTCCTACGAATGCCGTCTGTTGTGCCATGCGATGGAGATGCTGCCTAAGCTTCAGTTCAAAGGGGCCGAAGGGCTGGACTGGTCCGTCTGCTATCCCGAGCCGGAGTTCAACGAGAGGATGATTCTCTTTGATCTGAACTATTTCAAGTATTGCTTTCTGAAAGCTACCGGCCTGGAGTTCAATGAGGTCAGGCTTCAGGACGATTTCGAGAGGCTCAAGGTGGATCTGATGCGGGATATGGGCGACACGTTCATGTACCGGGATTTCCAGGCGCGAAATGTGATGATGAAGGACGGAGAACCGTACTTTATTGACTTCCAAGGCGGCCGCAGGGGACCCATCTACTACGATGTGGCTTCCTTCATCTGGCAGGCGAAGTCACGGTACCCTGAGAATCTTCGCAAGGAGATGATCCAGACTTATCTCAGGGCATTGAAGGGCTACACGGAGGTAGATGAGGAGCATTTCAACGAGAGGCTTCGCCTGTTCGTCCTTTTCAGGACCCTTCAGGTTTTGGGGGCCTATGGTTTCAGAGGGTACTTCGAGAAGAAGCCGCATTTTCTCGCCAGTGTGCCTTATGCCTTGAGCAATCTGCGGCGTCTTCTCCAGAAGCCGTTCGAGGACTATCCTTACCTGAACGAGATTCTTACAAAGTTGACGACAATGTCGCAATTCAATAATATCGCCGAAGACAAACGCTTGGAAGTCAAAGTGTTCAGCTTTGCCTACAAGAAGGGTATTCCAGTTGACACGACAGGCAACGGAGGCGGCTACGTTTTCGACTGCCGCGCGATCAACAATCCTGGAAAGTACGAGCACTACCGTCAGTTCACCGGTCTGGACAAGGAAGTCATCAAATTTCTGGAGGATGACGGCGGGGTCTCCAAGTTCCTCAATAATGTCTATGACTTGGTTGACAATCATGTCAAATGCTTTATAGAGAGGAAATTCACCCATTTGCAGGTCTGCTTCGGCTGTACCGGGGGACAGCATAGGTCTGTCTATTGCGCCGAGCATCTGGCACAGCACCTTGCCGACCGGTTTGACATTAAGATCACGGTCACTCACAGAGAGTTGGACATTGAGAAGATACTGTGATGAAGGCCATGATTTTCGCGGCGGGCCTCGGAACGAGGCTAAGACCGATCACGGACACCCTGCCTAAGGCTCTGGTGCCGATTCAAGGGAAGCCGCTTCTTTATCACGTCGTGTCAAAGCTCAAGGATGCCGGGATTTCGGATTTCGTGATCAATGTGCATCATTTCCCCGATTCGATCATCGGCTATGTCCACGAGCAGGAGGATTTCGGTGTGAACGTCAGCTTCTCGGATGAAAGAGACTTTCTTCGTGAGACAGGCGGCGGGATCAAATTCGCCCGTCCGTTGCTGGAAGGCGGCCCGTTCCTTGTCCACAATGTGGACATCCTGTCTGACTTGGATGTGAACTGGTTCATCGGGCAGGCCCGTCCGGACGCCCTCTCGAACATCCTTGTCAGCGACCGGAAGACTCAGAGATATTTCCTTTTCGACGATGACATGAGACTTGTCGGTTGGACTAACCTCGCTACCGGAGAGGTACGGAGTCCATACGGGAACATTGATCCCGCAAGGTTCCGTAGATATGCTTTCTCAGGCATCCATTACATCTCCGACGGCATATTCAAAGTTTTTGATGAGGATGGATGGGGCGACCGCTTCTCGATAACTGACTTTTATATTCAGGAATGTGACAGGCATCCGGTCTATGGCATCGTGCCGAATGAACTTCGTCTGATTGATGTGGGTAAGTTTGAGACCTTGGCGGAAGCGGAGGATTTTGTCGGAAACACACTTAAAAACAACTAATATGGTAAAAAGCAAATTTTGGTCCGAGTTCAAGGACTTTGCGATGAAAGGCAATGTGATCGATCTGGCTGTCGGTGTTGTTGTCGGTGGCGCTTTCGGAAAGATTGTCACCTCACTGGTCAACGACATCATCATGCCGTGCGTCGGGGTGCTCATCGGCGGCTTCGATTTCACTAATCTTAAGATTGTCCTTCACAAGGCTGTCATGGAAGGCTCGGAAGTGATCAAGCCGGCTGTGACTCTCAATTATGGTAACTTCATTCAGGAGACGGTCAATTTCTTGATCATCGCCTTTAGTATATTCCTTGCCATCAAGGGATTGGCTAAATTGCAGAGGATAAAGAAGGAAGAGGCTCCCGCCGCTCCCGCCGCACCGGCGCCTAAGCCTGATGATGTGGTTCTTCTTGAGGAAATTCGGGATCTTCTGAAGGATCGGAAGTAGCCTGCTCCTTGTACATCTTCGGGGAGCAGCCGACGGCTTCCTTGAAATACTTTCCGAAGAAAGACTGGTTTGCGAAATGCAAGGCCTCGCTGATTTCCTGGATGGTGTAATTGCCGCTCTTGAGCATGGTCTTGGCGTCTTTTATGACAAATTCGCGGATCCAGTCTTTCGCATGCTTGCCAGATTCCTTGTAGATCATCTGGGCGAAGTATTTCGGGGAGACGAACAGTTTCTCGGCGTAGAACTGGACACTTCTTTCGACCGTGTAGTTCTGACTGACTTCTATGAGGAATCGGCGCAGAAGCTCATTGCTTCTCCACTTTGTCATAGGATGCGCGTTCTCTTTGCTCTCATTGTTCATAAGATGGGCCGAAAGGTAGCTCGCAAGCATTATGTAGGCTCCTTCCAGCGCCTCGGATTTGAACACGTCGCTATCGAAGAGGATGATGTTCTTGACAGTGGTGAAAAAGGACAGCATTCGTTTGCTCTCCTCCGGGGTAAGGTGGAGTATCTTTGGATCGTACAACGAGTTGCGCAGGAATCTGGCGCTGCCGTAGGTGAACTTCATCAGACTACAGTCAGGAAGAATGGACACAGAGATTGACTTGAAGTTGTCGGTGATTCTGACGCTCTCGACGATGTTGCCCAGACTGACCATGAAGATGTCATTGGTCTTGATGACATAGTCCCTGCCGGAGACTCTGGCGTGCGCTTCACCGTCAACGCAGAGGAATATCGCCGTGAAGCGCATCTTCGCCGGCAGGGAAGGGAACATTTTGATTTTTCTCGGCCATTTGTCATCAATGCTGTCATTAAGGAAGAGTTGATCATTGTAGACGGTCAGGCCAGGGAAACCTCTCAGCAACTGGATGTCAAAATTGTTTATTTTTCTGTATTTGTCCATTTCTTATCAAAAGATGTTCAAAAATACACAATTTTGGACAAATAGGCGAATAATCCTTGTTATTATCCTTTTTTGAATATCTTGTAGCCGATGGCGGCCACTGTAATGCTCATCATCGGGCTGATGATGTTGAAAAAGCAGTACGGGAGGTAGGTCAGGGTCGGCACGCTGAGGATCGTGGCCTGAGTCATCCCGCAGCTGCTCCACGGGTATAGAGGCGAAGTGACGGTCGCCGAATCCTCAACCGAGCGGCTTAGCAGCCTGTTCTCGTAGCCCTCTTTTTCATAAACGTCCTTGAACAGGCTGGAGGTCAGGATGATGGCAAGATACTGATCCGAGACAATCCCGTTCAGGGCAGTTCCCGTGACAACGGTTGAGGTCACCAGACTGGTCCTGCGTTTTGTCAGCGGAAGTATCATGGACGCGAGGTGATGCAGCATTCCGCTCGCCTTCATCGCCGCTCCGAAGCACATCGCGCAGATGATGAGGTAGACAGTGTTCAGCATGCCCAGCATTCCTTTTGACGCCACGAGTTGGTTCACTTCCGGGTTGCCGGTCTCCACCGAGACGGAATTGTAGATGGATTCTATCGTGCCCGTGAACAGGATTTTGGCGTTAGACCCGCTTGTGGCGACTCCCGCACCTATCTCCCGGATTATGTCTGGCTGGAATATTATCGCGGCTACCGATGCCATCGCCGTGGACAGAGCCAGCACGATGAGGGCCGGCATCTTTCGCGCGATCATCACCGCGGTCAGCGCCGGCACAACCAGCAGCCAAGGGGTGATGTTGAATTTCGAGTCGAGGACGGAGGAATATTCATTGATCAGCGAAGCGTCGCTTCCGGAGTGCGAGAATCCGAGGATTGTGAATATGATGAGTGTGATCACTATTGACGGCACCGTAGTGTACATCAGGTAGCGGATGTGCTCGAACATCGGGACCTTGCTCATTGACGAGGCCAGAACGGTGGTGTCCGACAGGGGGGAGATCTTGTCTCCGAAGTACGCTCCCGAGATGATCGCTCCGGCAATCATCCCGTCACTGAATCCTTGTGCCTTCCCGATGCCGAGCAGAGCCACTCCGATCGTCGCGATGGTGGTCCATGAGCTTCCGATCATGACCGAGACAAGGGCGCAGATCACGCAGGCGGTGAGCAGGAATATCTTTGGGCTGATGATCTTGACCCCGTAGTAGATGAATGTCGGCACGATTCCGCTCATGGTCCAGGTCCCGGAGATGGCTCCGATGAGGAACAGGATGACGATTGCGGTTGTCACGTCTCCGATGTTGCTTTTGATAGCCTCCTCAAAATCCTGCCACGGAACCTTGAACAACCACATCGCCAGCCAGATGGCGACTCCGGCGGAGAAAAGCAGCGCAACCTGGCTCGCCCCGAGTATCGCGTCACTTCCGAATATGCTGATGTTCAATGCCAGCAGGGTCACAAGAATCAGGATCGGAATCAGGGATATTCCCACCCTGAACATGGTAATTTTCTTCATCTGCGTAAGTCCGTTTATATTCCTTTTCCCAAGCGGCCGTTAAAAAATAACATGCGCCATCTGAGGCGACTTATTTTTTCCGCTTGCCAAATGGAACGCAAGTTAAATTTTTTTTCGCATTTTTACGCAAGAATTCGGGTGGTATGGATTTAGTTGACTGGAAAAAATAAATAAAAGGATATGAAACAGATGAAAAATTTCAAAATCGCTTTGGCCGTTATGGCCGTTGTGTCGGCATTGACCGCTTCTTTGTCATCATGCTCCAAGGATGATGGCCCTTATGTTTATCCAGGCCCTAACGCGCTTGTGACCATAAAGACAACCGACTCTGGAGTGACCTATTTCCAGTTGGATGAGAAGACCACCCTTGAGCCTAAGGGGTGGGTCAATCCTTACAAACGTGAGGTCAGGGCATTGCTCCGGTATTCCGAGGATCAGGAGGCCAGCAGCATGTTCACAAAAAAAGTCAAGGTCGAATGGCAAGATTCCGTACGTACTAAGAACGCTGTTGTTTATGATGAGGAGTACGGCAAGAAAAACAATGTGCCAATAGCCTTGTACAAAGATTGGATCACGTGCTGCGAGGATGGCTACCTTACCCTTCACTTTGCCGTTTTGGTCGGACAGGGCGACAGGATTGTGCACACCATTGATCTTGCTGTTGACCATGAGACTCATGACCTTTATTTGAGGCATGACAACAATGGCGACGATGGTTACACTCCGGCTGAAGGTGTGATTGCCTTCAAGATTGATGATCTTCTCGAGGATGTCAAGGATGGACAGGAACTGACATTGCATTGGAAGGATTACGATGGCGACAAGACCGCAAAGGTGAGATACCTCTCAAGATTCACTCTTCCAGAGAAATAACAATATCCTGATCCGATTGAATGGGAACATTGTCTGGAGACATGGAAAAGGCTCTTGTCGAACAGGCAAGGAAAGGTGACCGCACCGCAATGAGGCAGATTTACGACTGCTATTCAAGGTATCTGGCGGCCACCTGTTCCCGTTATCTGCCGGACGGAGGGGATCTTCGTGATGTCCTTCAGGACAGTTTTGTGAAGATATTCTCATCTTTGGACCGGTTTGACTACCGTGGCGAGGGCTCGCTGAAGGCGTGGATGCGCCAGATTTCTGTCAACGAGGCTCTGAAACTTATCCGCAAACGGAAGAGATCCGACACTGTCGAGTACAAGTGGGATCTGCCGGACAAGGAAGAGGATGAAGAGCCGGACGTGGGGAGCGTCCCGCCGGAGGAAATCCAAAAAATGATTCAGGCTCTGCCGGAAGGCTACAGGACTGTGCTTAACCTTTATGCCTTTGAGGAAAAAAGCCATAAGGAGATCGCCGCCCTGCTCGGAATCTCGGAAAGCACATCGGCCTCTCAGCTCCACAGGGCGAGAGCCATACTGGCAAGACAGATCAATGAGTATAAGAAAAGAACGGAGACGACATGATGGAAGATAAGGATTGGCTGAAAGGCCTGCAAAACAAAATGAAAGACTATGAGGAGCCCGCGCCGGAAGGATTGTGGGAGGACATCGAGTCTTCGGTCTTCCCTGAGAAAAGACATGGTGTGATCGCGATGCCGATCCTGTGGCGTTCTGTGGCCGCTGCTGCGGTTGTGGCTTTGGGCGTCTTCGCCGGACTCCGTCTTTTTGAGCCGCCCGCCGGTAATCAATCGGGCAAGTCACAGGAGACCCTGGCTTCCGGCCAACCTTCTTCAGTCAACAATGACGGAAGCCGGGAATCTTCTGTGGAAATCGTAAGGAAACCTGAGTCGGCCACTCTTCTCGCAGAGACGACGCCGGCCCGTAGACAAGAGGCAAAAGTCCAAGTCGTGGAAAGCGGAGAATCAGCCGAGATCCGTGAAGAATCCTACGAGGTCAGGGAAGGATCCGCTGTTTTGACGGACCCCGTTATCCTTGAAGTTGAGGCGGAGAATGAGATTTCTGCGACTGAGAGATCTGAAGGAGCCGTGAATAAGAAGACGGTGGTCGTCACGACAGATCATGACGGCGAGGACTGGTCTGATTACATTTCGGCCACGGATGATTCAGCGCAGTCGAGGCGTAAGGCCGCATTGGATGTGTCCTTCTCTGGAGGCTCGATGGACAGCCGTAACGAGGATGTCTATGATCTCAGGATGTTTTATCGCGGTTCGTCTCCGGCATCGGCTAACGGCTTGATTGACAATTCGGACGGTGGCAATGTCGGAAATGACGCCCAGATTCAGACCAGGGGCGCGGCCCCGATGGATTTGAAGAATGGTTCCTCCACGGTCATCTCTAATTCTGACCACAAGCGTCCTGTACGATTCGCTCTTACTGTCAATTTTCCGCTCTGCGGCGCGTTCGGTCTTGAGACCGGTGCCATGTTCACCACGCTTCATAGTACATTCTCCACTGAGGCTGGTCGTACCATCACCGAGACGGAGCAGACATTGAAGTACGTTGGAATCCCTCTGAATATGACAGCGTCGCTTGTTGACTCAAAATGGTTCTCTCTTTATCTTGGAGGAGGCGGAATGGTGGAGAAATGCATCTCCGGAAAGTCTGTGACAACTGAGACATTGGCTGGTATAAGGCAAGGCGACAGTGCGCGCAAAGGCATCGACGTCAAGCCGTTACTATGGTCGTTGAATGTCTCCGCCGGTTTGCAGGCCAAATTGACCAAGAATTTCGGACTTTACATCGAACCAGGTGTCAGCTACCATTTCGATGACAAATCCGATGTCCAGACAATTTACAAAGAACGCCCTCTGGACTTCATGCTGACTTTCGGAGCGCGCTTTTCGCTCAAGTAACTGATCCCTCTTGACACCACGACCATCGTGTCTTTGCCGAACCGCTTAGATTCACGACGGTTCACAGCCCTCCCGTGCGTGAGGTGGCCCTTTCCGCTCACAGCATAATTCGGCAATGGCCTTTAGAGAAAATATTCAGAAATTTTGCGTGGGTATTGAAAAAATATACATATATTTGCAGAGTGTTTGAATAAATATGCTTTGTAATGAAAGGCAAATTAGAAAGGCAGAGATTGATCAGAGAAGTCATAAAGGACAATAAGGTTTCAAATCAGGAGGAACTTTCTGTACTTTTGGAAGAGAGGGGACTGTGTGTCGCTCAAGCTACCCTTTCGAGGGACATACGTGAATTGCGGATCACAAAGATCCATGATGGCAATGGCTACCGGTATAGTCTTCCGCAGGCCGGCCAGCTTCGTGGCTCGCTCCGGGAATCGTCCATGACTTCCGACAGCATAGACAGTCTTGAGTTTTCCGGTTCGATGGCCGTGATCAAGACCAGGCCTGGCCATGCCGGAATGATCGCCTCGATTATTGACGAAGGACATTTCCCGGAGGTGATGGGAACCCTTGCCGGAGATGACACGATTCTGCTTGTGTTGAGGGAAGGTTCCACCCATGACGCCGTGGCCAAATCCCTTTCAGAGATGTTCAAAGGCATAGACATCAAAAGAGTTAATTAGATAATCAAAAACGAACTTTACAAAAGATGACGCAGGACGAATTGACTGTTGAGGTCGCTTCGGACAAGCACCTCATTTATGTCGATGAGATTCTTAAGACAATAGAGGATGCGGCCAAGGTCCGTGGAACGGGCATAGCGAAAAGAAAGCCTGAGTATGTGGCGCAGAAAATCAAGGAGGCCAAGGCCGTGATCGCCCTCCAAGGTGAGAGATTCGCCGGGTTCAGTTACATCGAGACATGGGAGCACAAGCAGTACGTGACGACATCCGGACTGATTGTGCATCCTGACTTCAGGGGCTTGGGACTTGCCAAGAGAATCAAGGACTTGACTTTCTCACTGGCGCGCACACGTTGGCCTCACGCGAAGATATTCAGTCTCACCAGCGGTGCCGCCGTGATGACGATGAACACCCAACTTGGCTACAAGCCGGTGACTTTCGCCGAACTCACCAGCGATGAGGCTTTCTGGAAAGGTTGCGAGGGATGCATCAATGTGGATGTGCTGAAACGCACTGACAGAAAATATTGCATCTGCACCGGAATGCTTTTCGATCCGGAGGAGCACCTCCCGGCGAAGATCCCTCAGGAAGTCCTCGAACGCATCCGGAAGATTGACGAGGCTGAGAATGACAACAAAAAGGATTAATGAATATGGAAAAGAAAAAGGTAGTGGTCGCCTTCAGCGGCGGCCTTGACACATCATTTACGGTGATGTACCTCGCCAAGGAAAAAGGCTATGAGGTTTACGCAGCCTGTGCGAACACCGGTGGATTCAGCGCCGAGCAACTGAAAGACAATGAGAAGCACGCCTACGAACTGGGCGCCAAGGAATATGTCACCCTTGACGTGACGAAGGAATATTACGATAAGAGTCTCCGTTACATGATCTTCGGCAACGTGCTGAGGAACGGCACATACCCTATCTCGGTTTCTTCCGAGAGGATATTCCAGGCCATGGCGATCGCCCGCTACGCCAAGTCGATCGGCGCCGATGCCATAGCTCACGGATCGACAGGAGCCGGCAACGATCAGGTACGCTTTGACATGACGTTCCTCGTGATGGCTCCGGGAATTGAGATCATCACCTTGACAAGAGATATGGCGCTTACCCGTCAGTTTGAGGTGGATTACCTCAACGAACATGGCTTCAAGGCTGATTTCAAGAAACTTAAATATTCCTACAACGTCGGCCTTTGGGGCACATCCATCTGCGGAGGCGAGATTCTGGACTCCACCCAGGGACTTCCGGAGGAGGCCTATCTGAAACAGATCACCAAGGAGGGCTCCGAGATCATCGAGATCGAGTTTGACAAGGGCGAGATCGCTGCGGTGAACGGTGAGAAATTCGCTGACAAGGTCGCTGCTATCCAGAAGATCGAGTCAATCGCGGCTCCGTACGGCATCGGCCGGGATATGCATGTCGGTGACACGATCATCGGCATCAAGGGACGTGTCGGTTTCGAGGCCGCCGCTCCGATGCTGATCATCGCCGCCCATAAGTTCCTTGAGAAGTTCACCCTCAGCAAGTGGCAGCAGTACTGGAAGGATCAGGTCTCCAACTGGTACGGAATGTTCCTGCACGAGAGCCAGTACCTTGAGCCTGTGATGAGGGACATCGAGGCGATGCTTGTGAGCAGCCAGAGGAACGTGACCGGCAAGGTGACGATGGAACTTCGCCCGTGGTCGTTCTCCACCGTCGGAGTGGATTCCCCTTGTGACCTAGTCAAGACCAAGTTCGGTGAATATGGCGAGATGCAGAAAGGCTGGACCAGCGAGGACGCCAAAGGCTTCATCAAGGTCACATCCACTCCTCTCCGCGTCTACTACACCGCCCACAAGGACGAAGGTGAGCAACTGGAAAAGGAACTGTAATTGTGATTAATAGATGAATGTTTCACCCAACTTCGGAGGTACGAAGTGCCGACAGGGCCTCCCAGCGAGGGAGGCGGTGGAGGGTGGCGCTCCCACCGGGAGCTGTCGCGAAGCGACTGAGGGGTGAAATGATAATTATTTATGAAATAAATGATTATAAATGAGTATATACGTGTAGGGATCGTGGGGGCCGCCGGTTACACTGCCGGCGAGCTCCTGCGCATCTTGACCAATCATCCGAACGTCAAGGTTGTCTTCGCGCAGAGCGGAAGCCATGCCGGAGAGCCGGTGTGGTCGGCGCATCAGGATCTGTTGGGGGAGACCGACCTGAAGTTCAGTGCGGAAGCACCTGTGGATCAGGCCGATGTGATATTCCTTTGCTCCGGGCACGGAAAGTCAAAGGGATTCGTGCATTCGCTGCCGGCAACCTACAAAGGAGCCATCATCGACCTCAGCAATGATTTCCGACTTGCGGCCGATGCGGAGGACTTTGTGTATGGCCTTCCGGAGGCTTTCAGAGACAAGATCAAGGGCTCTAAGCATATTGCCAATCCTGGATGTTTCGCGACCTCGATTCAATTGGCCCTGCTGCCGATGGCAAAGGCAGACAGGCTGCCGGAGATCCATGTGACTGGAATCACAGGCTCAACCGGTGCAGGCCAGGCTCCGTCCGAGACTACGCATTTCAGCTGGAGGGCGAACAACCTTTCAGTCTATAAGGCGTTCACTCACCAGCATCTGGGTGAGATAGGGGAGACCCTCCACACCCTCGCGCCAAGTTATGAAGGAGAGTTGAACTTTGTCCCGGTCAGAGGCGATTTTACAAGAGGTATTCTGGCTTCGGTCTATTTTGACTGCGACCTTTCCGAAGAGGATTCCGTGGTTCTGTACAAGGATTATTATAAGGACGAGCCTTTCGTCCATGTGATCGACTCTAATCCGGACCTTAAGATGGTCGTGAACACGAACAAGTGTGTGTTGAATGTCCGCAAACATGGACGCAAGCTTCACGTGATCAGCATTATAGATAATCTTGTGAAAGGCGCTTCCGGTCAAGCCGTGGAGAACATGAACCTCATTTTTGGTCTCCCGGAGGACACAGGACTTCATCTTAAAGGCACACGGTTTTAATCAGAAATCATATCATGAACTTATTCGACGTATATAGTTTATTTGACGTGACCCCCGTCAAAGCTAAAGGCACCAGAATCTGGGACGACAAGGGGCAGGAATATCTCGACCTCTACGGTGGCCATGCCGTCATCTCAGTCGGCCACTGCCACCCTAAATACGTGGCCGCCATCACCGACCAGCTGAACAAAATCGGTTTCTACTCCAACAGCGTGAAGAACCCGCTTCAGGTCGAACTTGCCCGAAAGATCGGAGAGCTCTCCGGCCTTGAGGACTATTCCCTCTTCCTGATCAATTCTGGAGCGGAAGCCAACGAGAACGCCCTCAAACTGGCCTCTTTCCACACGGGAAAAGACAGGATGATCGCCTTCAAGGGAGCCTTTCACGGAAGGACCTCCGGAGCCGTGGCCGTCACCGACAACCCGAAATATTCAGCTCCGTTCAACTCTCACCACAATGTCACCTTCCTGCCTCTGAATGACATAGAGGCCGTCAAGGCTGAACTTGCCAAGGGAGATGTGGCCGGTGTGATCATCGAAGGCATCCAGGGAGTCGGCGGCATCGTCATCCCGGACGACCAATTCATGAGAGACCTGCGTCAGGCCACAAAGGATGCCGGTGTTGTGCTGATTCTGGACGAAATCCAGAGCGGTTACGGCCGGAGCGGCAGATTCTTCGCCCATCAGTGGGCCGGAATCAAACCGGACATCGTCACGATGGCCAAGGGAATGGCGAACGGCTTCCCGATTGGCGGAGTCCTGATCTCTCCAGAGTTCGAGGCCACCAAGGGAATGCTCGGCACGACTTTCGGCGGCAACTACCTCGCGATGGCCGCCGCCAATGCCGTCGCTGACATATTCAAAGAAGAGAATCTCGTCGCGAACGCCTTTGAGGTTGGTGAATATCTCAAAAACTCCATCCCGTCCTCTCCGAGGATCAAGGAAGTCCGTGGCCGCGGCCTTATGGTCGGCATCGAATTCAATGAGCCGATCGCAGAGATCAGAGGCCGCCTCCTCTACGAAAAGCACATATTCACAGGCGTTTCCGGCAAGAATATGATCCGCCTTCTTGCCCCGTTGACTCTCACCAAGGCGGACGTTGAGATATTCATTAACGCATTGAAGGAAGTATTATGAGAAGTTTTTTTCACGTTGGCGACATAGGCGACCTCGGCAAGGCGCTTGAGGAAGCGAAGCAGGTCAAGGCGACTCCATTCGCATGGCAGAACCTTGGCAAGAACAAGACTATCATCCTGATCTTCTTCAACAGCAGCCTGCGCACCAGACTGAGCAGCCAGAAGGCGGCTATGAATCTGGGAATGAACTCGATAGTGCTCAATGTCAACGGTGACAGCTGGAAGCTTGAGACCGAGATGGGCGTGGTCATGGATGGCGACAAGCCGGAGCATCTTCGCGAGGCGATCCCTGTCATCGGAAGCTACTGCGACATCATCGGTGTGCGCTCCTTTGCCGGTCTGAAAGACAAGACCTTCGACTACAACGAGACCATTCTCAAGCAGTTCATTGAATATTCCGGCAAACCTGTCATCAGCCTCGAATCGGCCACGGTCCACCCGTGCCAGGCCTTCGCGGATCTCATCACAATCAATGAATATAAAAGTGTGGCTCGTCCTAAGGTGGTACTGACCTGGGCTCCCCATCCGAGGGCTCTGCCTCAGGCCGTGCCGAACTCTTTCGCTGAGTGGATGAACGCTGCTGACGTGGACTTCGTGATCACTCAGCCGGAAGGCTATGAGCTTGACCCTCAGTTCGTCGGAAAGGCTCGTGTGGAGTACGACCAGATGAAGGCCTTCGAAGGAGCCGATTTCATCTACGCCAAAAACTGGTCCTCCGTCTCGCACTATGGCCAGATTCTCAGCCAGGACCGCTCATGGACCGTCGGCGCAAGGCAGATGGCCGTCACCAACAACGCTTACTTCATGCACTGCCTGCCAGTGAGAAGGAATATGATCGTGACCGACGAGGTGATAGATTCTCCTCGCAGCATCGTCATCCCGGAGGCCGCCAACCGTGTCGTCTCCGCCCAGATCGTGATGAAGAGGATGCTGGAGGATCTACAATAGGACTCTTTTAGGGAATTGGTACCGTAAACGGCCCTTTTGCGTACCAAATAGCCTTTTGTAGGTGTTTGGTACATAATAGGCCACTTTGGTGTACGGAAATTAAGAATGAAAATATGATAAAGGATTCATTGAACATAATTAAGGTCGGGGGAGCCATTGTGGAGAGTGAGGAGTCTCTCCAGGGGCTTCTGATGTCGTTCTCAAGCCTAAAGGGCAGAAAGATTCTCGTGCACGGAGGCGGCAAGATCGCCACCGAGGTGGCCGCAAAGTTGGGCGTGGAGACCCAGATGATTGATGGCCGCCGGATCACCAGCGCGGAGATGCTGAAGGTCGTCACGATGGTCTACGGTGGTCTTGTCAACAAGAATCTTGTGGCTCGCCTGCAAGCCCTGGGGGTCAACGCCATTGGTCTGACCGGTGCTGATCTTAACTTGATAATGAGTGTCAAGAGACCTGTCCAGCCGATCAATTTCGGCTATGTGGGCGACATCAAGTACGTCAACGCCAAGGCCTTGGAAAACCTTCTTGAGTCCGGTGCCGTGCCGGTTCTCGCCCCGCTGACCCACGACAAGGAAGGCTCTATGCTGAATACCAACGCAGACACCATCGCTTCGTCCGTCGCCCAGACCCTTGCCTCCGTCTATGACGTGACCCTGACATATTGCTCGTCCACCCCTGGCGTGATGAAAGACTTGAACGACCCTTCGAGCGTCATCCCGACCATCACCAGTTCCGATTTCGCGACGATGGTCGCTGACGGCACCATCTCCGAAGGCATGATCCCGAAACTCCAGAACGCCTTCGAGGCCATCAACTCCGGCGTCTCCCGTGTCGTCATCACCTCAGCCTCAGCCCTCTCCTCCGGCACCACCATCATGGCCGACCCGGAGACCGACGACTAGTTTTTGTTCTGGCGCTGCCGTAATCAGCAAAGACTCTCGGTGGCATTTTTGCGTAATATTGCTACCCAAGAGTGCTAACAGACACACTCGGGTAGCATTTTACCCCATAATCGTCGCTCAAGAGAATCAGTAAGCCACGACAAGATCATTTTTAGGCAATATCGCTCCCGTCGCGGTGAAATTTCACTATGACTGGAGCATTTTGATGAGAGAATGATCCAGTGGTTTTCATTATCAGACTTCACACTGACAAATAGCCTTTCTCAAAGGCTGAGGGGAAGCGGAATTTGGATTCGCGGTCGGAGA
>DJRG01000057.1:0-567 GCA_002438845.1 Bacteroidales bacterium UBA6366 | reverse complement strand
AATTGTCATCTATGAATATGACCGTGCCGGGGCCGAGGCTTTTGTGGGTGACGGAGTCGCCGGCCTTGATGTCATTCCACGGCTTACGTGAAAGACTCTTGTCACAACCGAGCCTGGAATGGCATCCATCGGATTCTGTACTCTGGTCATTATCAGGTGACGAGACCGGATTGCCCACGGCCCTGTCTTCAGCCGGGGCGACCTTGGAGGTATCAACGGCGGTGTCCCAAAGACCGACCACGGTGCCTGAATGCCTGTCGATTCCGGTATATTCAAGGGAAGAGTCCTCGTAACGCTTGAACTTATAGACGGCATCGTTCATCAGCTCGCTGTTGAAGACACCGAGGCTCACGAGCAGGCTGAAATCCTTGAGGGTCAAGCCCGTGACCTTGCGGAAGAGTTCCGGCTCAAGCTGCTCAATGACGTCCTTGAGGCAATATTCCCGGAAATCGGTCAGGTACATGAACACCGGGATGCGGGTCGCGAATTTGATGAGTTTCTCCTGAATCTCCTTGCGCTTGCTCTTGAACTCCTTCTCCTCCTCGCTCAAACGCTTCTTTTCCGAGG
>DJRG01000003.1:1636-2831 GCA_002438845.1 Bacteroidales bacterium UBA6366 | reverse complement strand
TCGAGGATTTTTTGAACGCGTTCAAGTCAAAGAAGTGGTACTCGGGACTGGCCGGCAGTCTGTGACCGCTGGCCTCATCAACAGTGTAATAATGAAGTTCATACCTGCCGCTGATGCCGGTTACGGCCTCAGAAGCGAAGTTCAGGAAGGCGATGGCGTACGTCGAGTGCAGCTCGTACTCCGCTGAGCCGACCACGCCCTCCAGCTGAGCGATGACCTTGGCCGTGTAATAGACCATTCTCTCCAGAAACGTCACCTGTTTGGCGTTCTGCATCTCCACGATGAAGTTGTTGTCCCTGTCATCGGTGGCCAGCACATCGATGACGCATTTCTTGTCGTCCTTGTTTTCGGGGATGATCTCCGTGTTGAGGAACGAGACATCCACGATGTTGACATCCTTGATGATGCTGTTGAGCAGCCCGATGGTCGCCGCCTTGAACCTCTCCGTCCCGAAGATCCTCTTGAACGCGAAATCTATTGTAGGATCCGCATAGATGTTCTTTGTCTTCATTGTCTAAGTGTTTATCTGGCGGCAAAGCTACGAGGTATTATCCGTGGAACAAATTATTCAACGGATAATGTCGATAATCGTTAACAGACGTGCCTGAGTGGTAATATTCCAGAGAAATTGCTCACTGATAATTGACAAATATGGCAAAAGAGACATATAATGCCTTTTTTACCATATTTATTTCGTGATCAGTCGGCTAATTTTGTCATCATGAATAACTCGGCTATTCCAGAAATTTGTTTTAAGCTTATATTGACATGAAATTCAAACAAACACTAACATTCCTTGCGGCATCAGCCTTTGCTGTCCTGCTTGTCACTTCGTGCGGCAAGAAAGAGGAAGAGCCAGTCAGAATCTCATCCGTCACTGTGTCTCCCGAAAGCGTGGAGATCGCAGAGGGCGCATCCACAAAGTTGACCGCCAAGATCTCTCCTGCGGCAGCCTCTGACAGAACTATGACCTGGACATCTTCCGACAAGGCCATCGCCACAGTTGATGGCAACGGCAACGTGCAAGGCCTGAAGGCCGGCACCGCCACCATCACCGCCACAGCCGAAGGCAAGTCCGGGAAATGCGCGGTCACAGTCAAAGAGAAAACGGTGAGTGTAACCGAGGTGTCACTTGACAGAACAGAATTGACTCTGACAGAAGGCTCCTCCGAGAACCTCACCGCCACAGTCAAGC
>DJRG01000003.1:1373-1605 GCA_002438845.1 Bacteroidales bacterium UBA6366 | reverse complement strand
ACGTGGAAGTCTGACAAGACCGGCATCGCATCTGTGGACGAGAGCGGAAAGGTCACGGCTCTCAAGGCCGGTGAGGCAACCATCACAGTCACAACCGAGGACGGTGGGAAAACCGCCACCTGCAAGGTCAAAGTCGCAAAGAAAACGGTCACCGTCAGCGAAGTGACACTGGACAAGACCTCTCTGGAACTGACCGAAGGGGAAAAAGCAAACCTCACCGCCACAGTCAAGC
>DJRG01000003.1:0-1329 GCA_002438845.1 Bacteroidales bacterium UBA6366 | reverse complement strand
ACGTGGAAGTCTGACAAGACCGACATCGCATCCGTGGACGAGAGCGGAAAGGTCACAGCTCTCAAGGCCGGTGAGGCAACCGTCACAGTCACAACCGAGGACGGTGGGAAAACCGCCACCTGCAAGGTGACCGTGAAGAGCAAGAATGTACCTGTCACCGGCGTGGAGATCAATCCTTGGACCGTGACCCTGTCCGTACGCGGAACCACCAAACTCTCTTACACGATCAAACCAGCGGATGCTGCCAACCAGAATGTGAAATGGGAGTCTGAATCTCCGTCCGTTGCGACAGTCGATTCCGAAGGCAATGTGAAAGGAATCGCTGCCGGAACAGCAAAAATCTGCGTGACAACCGATGACGGCGGATTCAAGTCCTACTGCACGGTCACAGTGAAAGAAACGGCATCCAAATTCGAGGTTGGCGGACTGTGGTATGAATATTATTCTAGTCCAAACTTGGTTCAAGTTATTCCCGACCCGGACGGAAGCAAATACAGCGGGAATCTCACCATTCCCGGACAGGTTGAATATGACGGTGTCACCTATTATGTCAAGCGAATATGGAACAGAGCGTTCTACATGTGCACTGACCTTAAATCCGTGACTCTTGGCGAAGGGATTGAGTACATTGGCCCCTGGGCTTTTTACGGCTGTTCAAATCTTGAAAGAATAACATTCTCATCCACGATGAGATCGTTCAATACCAACAATCCGGTGTTTGAAGGCTGTCCGAAACTTGAGATTGTCACGACACCAAAGACCTCGGGAAGCCAACGGGATTATTTCTACACCCACGATGGAGCGTTGTATTCGCACTGCTATTATTCAGCATCAACATTCAGCGACGAGACAGAAGTACTGTCCTGGCTTCCTGAAAAGGCCACCGGTGTGTTCGCCATCAAGGACGGTGTGGAGGCTATTGATAAATATTCAATTACTTTCACTGGTATCGACAAGATCATCATCCCAGAATCAGTAAAATATATCGGGACAAGATTCTTCAACGAATCCAAAACCCCTCTTGAGGTCGAACTGAATTGGAAGACAAAGGAGGACATCGACAGAATTTCAACCGAAGAGTCGGATCCTTCGAAATTCTTTTTCTTCTACACAGACCGCTCAGCCGTCAAGGTAACCGTTCCGAAAGGCACCAAAGCCCTCTACGAATCCCACTGGCTCTGGTCCCACCTCGGCGGCATCACCGAACGCCCGTAGCCTAACCATTAGATAACACACCCCCCTGAATGCCCTGCCGGAGCCAACCGGAGACATTCAGGGGCATATTCATTGATTTATAAATAGTGACCATGACTTGAACTGAAAAAAGTT
>DJRG01000051.1:12925-29952 GCA_002438845.1 Bacteroidales bacterium UBA6366 | reverse complement strand
ACGAATATGAACGAGCCGCTCTTTTCGATGATGATGGCCTTGGTCGGCACCGCCACCGCATTCTCCCTCACGTCCAGCAGGACTTTCACATTGGTGAACTGGCCAGGCAGGAGCTCCCTGTCAGGGTTGGGCATCTCGGCACGTACCGAGAACGTTCCGGATTTGGCGTCCACAAGCGGATCCGCGAAATCAACCAGTCCCTTGTACTTGTACACTGATTTGTCAGCCAAAGTGATGGTCACGTACGGTTCCCAATGCCGGCTAGTGTCCTTCTGACCGAGATTCACGTTTCTGGCCTTACATTTTTGATAATCCAGATCCGTCATCTTGAACTCCACAAGCACGGTGTCGCTCTTGACCACATTCGCAAGAAGTGACTGCGATCCCGGACCGACAAGGGTGCCGATGTCCACGTGCCTCTCACTTATGTAGCCGCTTATCGGAGAACGTACTGTGGTGTAGCTCAAGGCCAGACGGGCTTCCGTTAGGTTCGCCTCGCTGACTTGCACGTCAGCCTTGGCGCTCTCATAGGCAGCGACAGCGTTGTCCAGATCAAGCTGGCTGGAGGCCTTCTGCTCGAACAAAGGCCGGATCCTCGCCAGATCCCGCTCTGCCTTCAAGGCCATAGCCTTGTTTTTTGTCACAAGAGCCTCAGCCCTGTCAACCTGGGCCTTATACTGCTTAGGATCAATGATGAAAAGTATCTGGTCTTTCTTCACGTAAGTTCCTTCTTCAAACATCATCTTCTCAAGATACCCTTCGACCCTCGCCCGTACCTCCACGAACTGCTGGGCGCGGATTCTTCCGGGAAACTCTCCGTAAATCTCCACATTCCGTGTCCTGACCGTGTCAACGCTGACCACAGGCAGCTCCTCCACGTGATGTTTAGGCCTGAGAACGATGATGACAACAGCTGCGGCCACAACGGCCACAGCAACAACGCCAGTGATGGCTCTTTTGTTAAGTTTGCTCATAGCGATCTGTTTTTGCGAATCAAGCAACCCTGATTCCGAATCATGAGGCATCGCCATTTCAAAGACCGTTCCAAATTATTTACAGGCTCCCAACGCCCTCTCTTTCAGAATTGTACGATAATACCATTCCTAAACGCCACATCTACACCTTCCGCACGATTCAAGTTACAGAATCGCACAAAACATCCTATTTAAGATTAGATTTCAATCCTCATCCGCTCTTTTTCAATATCTTGAAAGCCGGTTGCAATGGTGCAATATTACTTACAAAACCCCTTCAGCAACACCACCTCTGAAACCCACTCAAGTGGCACATCGGCTGAAAAACTATCGCTTTAGGCTTTGACTTTTTCAGCCAGAGTGAGCCCTCATCCACTTCCGAGGCACTATAACATGAAGGCGTTTTGTAAATAATTAATTGACACCTCATTAAACATCAATATTGACTTGCGTAAGACAATCATCAATCTGTTTGAGTTTATTATTCTTTAAAAATAGAATTATTATCCGGCATCTGTAATAGCATTTACCGAATATCGCTGCTGTATATCACCATCATAAGGCGAAAGGCACCTATATTTTTTAAGAAACAGTTCGTCTTTCTCGTTCTTGTGATAACGACCATTTAGAATTCCTTCCCAATAGTCTATACCACGACCCTGCTCACCACGGTAATACATAGCCACCGCGACAGGTGTCCCTTCCGCATTTGCATATTTTCTCTTAAGGATAGAATCCGAAATATCTTTCCAGTCGTGATTACGCACAAAAAAAGGCTCGGCATAGTCAACTATAAATTGTCTTATATCGTCAGACAATTGTTTAGGATCTCCATTTTCAGTATAATACATCCATTGAACCACTTTTGGTTCAGGCAAAAGGTCTCCACACCATAGCCAAAGCAGACTCTTATAACTATCCGTCTTTTCATATAATTCATCAATCAAATCCACTAGTTCTTTCAAGTAAACCCCTACAATAAAACTAACAGACACAGCCTTGCCCGAATAAGGCTTAAAGAAAAAATGGATGGCATCCTCCAATCCTGGAGTCACTTCTCTCATATAATATCCGGATTATCTGTCTTTTTTAAACCCAAGACTTTTGCACATTGCATCAATGCTTTCTTTAATGCTGTTTTCTTTATGTTTCATAATATTAGATTCATCCTATTTTCACAAGCCACGCACCATCATTTTTTCTGCCTTTATGTTCCAAAATACCCATATCTTTCAGTCCTTTTACTATCTTATAAACAGAAGTGCGTCCAATCCCCAGCTCCATTCCAATCTGTTCCATTGTCAAAGACGGATTATTCTTTACAATATGAATAAGACTCGTCTGAACTTCCGTTAGTTGAGTTTTCCCCTGCTTAAATGGACGTCGGAAAGTTACAGTAAACATCCCGTCTGTATCATAGGCCGGTTCTGGAAGTCCAGCATCAAGCATATCCTTTCGCATTCGTGGTATTCCCGAACCTATATGTTCGACAAGGTGCATTCGGGTGAAAAGACCAAAAATGAGAGGATTGCGAGACAGACTCTTGCGACCGAAATTCTTGGCGACAACAGGCAAGAGAGAACCAGGGTTGGTAATCTCAACTCTGTCATCAAACATTTCTATCGTGATACCAGCCCCTTGTTCATCATAGTCACGATGAGCCAGGGCATTAATGATAGCTTCCTTAAAAACTTCCAAAGGTATTTCCCACACTTCTTTTCTCGGACCAATACCCTCAATTTCATATGCAACCTGCAATTTACCCTTCAACCATTCAATAGCCTTGTTGTATTGTTGCAGAAGAGGGCCACCGAAGGTTTTATCATCAAGAATATACACCTTGTCTGTTCCTTTAAATAATACACAACGGACTACCGCATAGAAGAATACTTGCTCCGGATTCTTCGCAAAAAAAAGCACTCCACCACTCTTAACCGCATTATTGTCATCAAAAATCTTCAAACTGTCAAGAACCTGAAAATCATCAATGTTTGATACAATATGCGCATCCCGTTTAAACTCACAAAAATTTTCTTCATCCAACTGTTCCATAATATTAACTTTTGGCAAAGGTATGGCATCAAAGTAAATGCGTTCATAACGCTGGAACACATCTCGGATCTCCTCAACATTCGTCAATTTTTGACAATTAGCACCTTCTCGCAGATATGTGCAACCAGAAAAGAAATATGGTTTATTTCTGCCTGAAGGAACCTCAATAACCCACACTTTCTTTTCATCAACGTTTACATCATACATACTATAATGACACATTGGAGAAATTTCGCCAATAGAACCTTGGATAGCGGAACGCTTGCCATTATCAATGTCGGCCCCCACAATCTCATTGTTGTCATTAACTCCAATAAGGAGGTAACCACCAGCCGCATTCAAAAAACCGCAGACTTCCTCTGTAAGTTCACGAACTTTCGAAGGTACATTACGCTTAAAATCCACATTGTAGCCCTCGCCTCCATTAACCAAATCCTTTATTTCTTCCGCATTTAACATATTGATTCTAATTGTATTATTTATATTATAACACAAATATAAGATTTATATCTGAAAGTTCACCGAAAGTTCACCGAAAGTTCATATTTTAGTGTGATCTTTAACTCTACATTTACAGATCACACCATTAAAAATGAACACTATTAAGATTCCTTTGTTCCCCCCGCATATAGGAAATTTTGTCAATTAAGTCCCCAAATATAACATCAGAACTGGAAGTAGATGAACGACTGGAGGTCGGCGGTGATGAACTGGCAGATGATGAAGACGGCGAGGACGCAGGCGAGGACCATCAGTGGGAGAGGCATCGAGGCGAACCAGATGCGGTAGCGGCGCTTGAAGTTATCGGGGAGCCAATGGATGATCATTCCGATGACAAAGACCAGGGTCACACCGAGGTGCTGCTGGACCATCTGCGGGATGAGGGACATGTCCCAGTCGCCGCCGATGCGCTCAACCATATTCTTAGCTGTGCTCCACGCCTTCTCGTTCGCCTCGGCAGGGTTCAGATTGGAGCCGCTTCGGAAAAAAAGGCGTGTGAAAGTCACGAATATGAACGTCATGGCGACAGCCCAAGCTGTCTCAAGCCACGAGAAGGCGGCCTTGAAACGGCACAGGTGATAGACCATCCGCACCGCCGCACCGATGAATATGATCAGCGTCCAGACAAAGAACATATTGAACACCGAGGCCGGGACGGTGGTTTTAAGAATATAAAAGGTCAGACAGACGAGTCCTATCACGAGCGTCCGTACATAGACATTACAGCTTTTCCAGAACCTGTAGATCAGCATTCCGAGACCGTTCAGACCGCCCCAGATCATGAAGTTCCAGCTGGCTCCGTGCCACAGGCCGCCCAGAAGCATCGTGTCCATCCTATTGATGTCCGAAATCAGTTCCTTGCGGTATTTCTGACAGAAAGTGATCAGGATCGCAAGAACTGTGGCGATGACGAGTACGACTCCGAACACCCACCAGTTTTTGGCCAGAGCCGAGGCCAGAAAAGCGATTCCGAGGATGATGGCGTATGAGCCGAAAGTGCCGTTGCGGTTGCCTCCAAGCGGGATGTAGAGGTAGTCCTGAAGCCATTTGGAGAGGGAAATATGCCACCGCTTCCAGAACTCTCCGGCGTTGCGGGCCTTGTACGGGGAATTGAAATTCTTTGGCAGGTAGAAACCCATCAGCATAGCGACACCGGTGGCGATGTCCGTGTACCCCGAAAAGTCTGCATAGACCTGAAGGGAGTAGCCGAACAGTGCCGTAAGGTTCTCAAAGCCAGTGTAAAGCAACGGGTTCTCGAAGACCCTGTCGCAAAAATTCACAGCCAGATAGTCACTCAGAATCAACTTCTTGGCAAGTCCGTTCAGAATCCAGAAAATCGCGATTCCGAACTGCCGTCGGCCAAGGAAGAACGGCTTGTGGAGCTGAGGAAAAAACTCCTTGGCGCGCACGATCGGGCCTGCCACCAACTGAGGGAAGAAACTCAGATAGAATCCGAAATCCCAGAAGTTCTTTATAGGACCGATTGTCCTGCGCGAAACATCCACCACATAACTTATCGCCTGGAAGATGAAGAACGAGATGCCCACCGGCAGAAAGATGGAGTCCACATTGAACGCCTGCGAGCCAACCAGCTGGTTGCCCACAGCCGCAAACCAATCTTTCACAATGAATTCCGTTCCGAAAAGGTTGTTGACGACATCTGTCAGGAAATAGGCGTACTTGTAGTAGCAGAGAAGCGACAAGTCCACAACCGCGCTCAGCACCACAATCGCCTTGCGCCAGAATGACTTCTTCACTCCGCCCAAAACAAATCCTGCCAGATAGTTATAGACAATCACAAAGCCGAACAGAATCAAGAACAGTCCGCTCGTCTTGTAGTAAAAGAAAAGACTGACGAAGAACAGGAAAGCGTTGCGCAGCAGCACCTTGTTCCTGAACACGCACAGAAAGGCCAGCACAATGGCGAAGAACGCCCAGAAATAGAACTGGGTGAACAGCAACGGGTGAGCCTGGTCAAAAGAGAACAGGTTCTTGAAAAAATCAGTGGCAACGTCCCAAAATCCCATTATCGGCTTGTCTTTAAGTGATTCATATATTTGTCCATCAAGGCGTTGAACAGCAGATCCCCCACCAGTTCATAGCCAGTCTCAGTGAAGTGGATCTTGTCCCGTTTGGCAAGGCCGACAGTCTCCCATTTCCTCATCGAGCCGAGTCCTCCCATAATGTCAAACAGATCCCAGACTCCCGCGTCACAATCCTTTCCAAGTCGCAAAAAACCTTGTTCTGCCAGTTGGCCGTTGGTGTTCACCACATAGCCTTTCCGGCGTATCCTCTTGAAACTGTCGTTGTTGGAAATGAACAGCAGAGCGCAGGACGGATTGACCGAACGGACCTGCGAGACAAGCACCTTGTAGCGGGTCACAAAATCTTCAACAGAAAAATTAGCGGCTGTGGCATCATTGATGCCTATGCCGAATATCACCAAATCTGGATTGACTAATCTCAAATCATTCACCAGACCCGTGCATTTCGCATACGAGCCAAGTGATGCTCCGTTCACCCCGATGCCTGTCACTGAAATGCCAGGGAAAGGGTTGTCCAGGAATATTCCCGTCAATGTGAACTCGCCATGGCCTTTAGTCGCAATCTTCACAGAATCAGTCAAAGCCGGCAAAGCGAAAGACCATGTGGAATCCTCAACATGACAACCGATAAGTGTGTCCCCCTTTGAAAGAACCACCACCGGAACTCTCTCTCCCACTGATGAATATCCAAGAACCCGCACATCGTTGAACCTGAACGAAGGGTCTGACGGTTTGGGATCTCTAGCCACAGTAGTGACCATCACCGAAGCCTTGTCATCGGACGCGCTCAAGGATATTCCTGTAAGCCCAAGCCGGTGGTCAGGCTCCCTTTGGACATTCTTCGTCACTTTCCAAGAGCCTTCGTAACTCGTCGTGAAACTGCTCGGGTTGTTCGTGTGGGCGGCGGAGAACGGGAAAACCAATCCCCTTCCCCCGTCCAAGGCCGGTCTCAAGGACAGAAAATCATTCCTCAGCTGCCGTGTCAGAGTCCCTGCCTGAACATGAGAGCCACCGATGTGCATTATCCTCAGATTGCCTTTCCCGAGGAACAACACGGAATCCATCTTGTCAAAAAGCCTTTCAAAGGCTGAACTGTCGCCACGAAACTCTATCCGGTTCTTGTCGAAATGCGCGAAATCATATTCAGGAACCGCCTTCCGCAGCGACTGCCCCCAAAGGGTCGCCGGAAGCAGCAAAATGAGCAATGAATATATCAGCGTACGTCTCATAACTCAGTCTTTGTCAAGGTGTCAGGCACGGCGGGACGAGGATTGAGGCTGTCCCGCAGGTCGCGCAGATATATTCCTACAGCCTCGTCCGAAAGTTCCTGGCGGAGCTTGTAGAAGTCGTGGTAAAGGATGAAGGATTTGGCAAGCGCGTTCCCGATCTCAAGCGCTCCCTTATGGGTGAAATGAATATGATCGGGGCCGGCCAGAGGCGGGTTGTGACTCACCCATTTTCGCATCGAACCTACGCCTCCCATCACGTTGAACGTGTCCCAATAGGCCACACCGTTCTTCAGGCAGTTTACTTTCAGGGAGTCATTAAGCTGCGGCAGAAGCGGCCATGTTATCAGGTTCCCGTCCTCGCTCTTGCACATGTCCGCCGGACCGATGAACATCAACTGGGCCTGCGGAGCAACCTCCTTGAAGTAGTCGAACTGCATCACGATCTTCTTGACGTAAGACGAGATGGCCTTTTTCGAGGCTATCCCAGGCATTGCATTTCCACCGAATTGCATGATAATCAAACGTGTGTCATTCTTGGCAAAGCTTTCTCGCATCACCTGACGGTTGATGGACGAGAAGATGAACCCAGCACATCCACGCAAGGCGACATTATCAACCGTCACTCCCCCATCCTTTCCGTCCAGCATTATTCCGTAGATTTCAGCGTTCCCGGCGAAACTGATTGTTCCCCTCTCCACGTCGCAAGGCAGATTCCAGGTGACCATCGAGACTCCGGCCTTGGACAAGTCCAGAACAGCCTTTTGGATCGGCAGAGTGTCGCATTTAAGCGTCATCTCAAACCCTGCCGAGTTCTGTCCTAAAAGCACGGAAACCTTTGAGATAGACTTGACTAAATCTTGGGAATACCTATTCTTGGTTCTGTTGAACGTGAACGTGCCGTTGCCGGAAACGTCTGTGAATTGGGTCAGAGGCCCGTAGCGTTTGTGCGAAGCCTTCCTTGTCAGCGAGTCCCCGACCATGGCGTAACGTGTAAGACTTCCGGAAGCGCTCTGCGATAGCGACACGGTCGGAATCCGCTGGATCATCGGCACCATTCCAGGTCCCGAGCCACCGAAGCGCTCCTGAAGATCCTGCCTCAGCACGGCTGAGATCCTGTCCATTTCCAACTGTGAATCACCGTAGTGCAGAATCCTGACCGTACGGCCGGAATCAGCAGCGGCGGCCATCTCCACGAACAGCGAGTCAAAGAATGTGTAGTCATCCTCCGGCAGACAGATGCGGTTTGGATTTGAGGTGATGTAGTCGTAGTAGTAGCGCAGGGTGTCCGTCGAGCCTTCGACCATCTCGTAACTCTTCTGCACAGCCAGAAGCACGGAATCCACATCCACTTCCGATGTGCTGTCCTGTAAATCGGCCAGATAGGCTTGGTATGACGGGAATCTCAACTTCAGGTCTCCAACCTGTACTCCTTTCGACGGAAAAACGAACCAGATCACGAAAAGGATCAGGAAAACGGAGAGCAAAAACAAAAGAACCTTATATTGCTTCATAATGACTACTTGTAAATGACCAGCTTACGTCCCTCACGAATCATGTCGCCCTTGAGGTTGTTCCACCTCTTGAGGTCTGAAACCTTGACCCGGTGTCTTGCCGCGATGCCGCCCAACGTGTCCCCTCTGCGAATTGTGTAAGTAATTCTGTCAGTGTTCGCTGCCTGCCTTTTCCGCAGTGAGTCCAGCCGGGCCTTCCTAAGTGCGGCCTGCTCCCGCAGAAACGCCTGCCGCTCAGCCTTCCTCCTCTCCGCCAGTGCCCCGATCCTCTCAAACGCCGCCGGAATGTTCTCTGAATATTCCTCCTCTGCTTTACGTAAACTCCTCAGAATCCGTGCGTCGGCCAAAGCGGTTGAATCCATTACGGCAAGCGCCGTCGGGCTTGTGGCGTAAGCCACTATCGAGAGATCCCAGTCGCCATATTCATTGAACAGTTCCTGCAACCTGTCGAGCGCGATTTCTGTGGAGATCCGTTCGTCGAACCGCACGTCCACCGAATCGGGAACTGAAAAAGAAAACGCTGAATCGGTCTGACAGGATTTCGAACCCGAAAAGGAAAGCCGCCCCATTCCCCGGATAGCGTCCAGCGCCGTGAGCGACCATATTCCTTCCCTCTGATCCTCAAACCCCTGGTCCGCAAGCGCCAACGGCAGGAAAAGAATCCGCTCCGGCATATTCCTGAGCGACAGTTCCGTCCGCAGCGAGTCGACGAACTCCGGCACGACACACCAAGCCCGCTGCCCGCCCCAAGCAAGCAGCGCCAAACCTATGAATATGCCCCTGAAGATCCCCCTCATCTCATTGTCTTTCTTAGCGCTTAATCACTTGGTAACCCTTGACTATCCTTACCAACCTGCCTCAAACGCAATCAACAAAAGTTCAAAGATACGAATTTTTCGTGCGCAAAGCCCACTGCCTAACGCACGAAAACATCAAAATAACCTCCCGGGCAGCAAATGGATCATCGGAGCATAGCTCCGGGATATTGTCTGTGAACGGTTCGGAAGCCGAGAAATCAGTTCAGAAGATCCAGAATCTGCTTGTTCACCAACTCCGGCTGCTCCATCTGGATGAAATGGCCGCAGGTGGTGAGTTCTGTGTAGTCCATCCGAGGGTACAGTGCCGCCATCTTCTCTTTGTTGTCCGGATCGAGACCGCTGTTCTGGGTGCAGATGATCTTGGCTGGAGCCAAGATGGGCTCTCCTGTCCACCACTTCCGATCCACGAGGTTACGCATGGTACTTGAGGCGACATATTCAGGAGTCAAAGGCATGGTGGACATGGCATATTCAGTGATGGATGCCGGGGTGTCCGGGCCGGCCAGAGAGGTGACAAAGCCCTCGATGTTCGCGCGGCAGCCTTCGCCCGTGAAGCTGTCAGCGAAAGCCTGGATCGCGGCTTCATATTCAGGACTCACAGGATCGCTGTAAAAGCAGTACACTCCGTCGATGTCGCAAAGTGCCCCTTTGCCACCGGTCAGAAGTACCTGTCGGCAGACAGGAGTCCCAAGGCTATGCCCCACGAGCACAGCCGAATCCACACTTTCAGCCGCCATCACGGCATTCACGGCATCAGCGAAATATTGCAGGGTGTAATCAATGTGCGGCTTGTCGCTTCCGCCGAATCCAGGCAGATCCATGAATATCATTCTGAGGCCTTTGATGCCTTTCAGCCCTTCGAACTGCTTTTCCCAAGAGTACATGTCGCACCCGAATCCGTGGACAAACACCACAGCTTTGTCACCCCTGCCGCTTGTCTTATAGTGAACCTTGACACTGTCCATACTGACGTACATTGAGGGCAATCCCTTGATTGAAGCCGGAGTCTTGACACATCCTAAAGCGGTGGCGATCACTGCCGCCAACACCGCAAGTCTAATGACTAATCTTGTTCTCATTTTTATCTTGCTATCATAAAACCAGATGCAAAGTTACACCTATAATCCGTCAGAAACTATAGTCAGACATGGACAATATCTTTAATCAACACTCTGAATATCAACAATTTCTTAATCAGAATGTAGACATTGGCCTAAGTGGCGGCCACAACCTTATGCTTTGTTTCCGAATCGAGCTCAGTCAGACTGGATCTTTTGGGCGGCAAAGGAGAGAGCCGCATAAAAATCCTCTCCATAGACGGAGATCAGCGGCTCACGGAGGAACTCATAGACATGGATGCCCTCGCGGCGGCCTTTCTCATAGGCGTCCTTGCATATTCCCCAACGATGGAGGTTCAAGGCCTGGCCACCGCCGGTGAGCTTGGTGACGCGGATCGGATAGAGCCAGCAGGACTGCGGCTTGCGGAACTTGCATGCGCCCTGAAAGAAGCATCTCTCAATGGAGCAGAAACAGTTGCCCTCTTCATCGAAAGTGGTGTAGGCGCACTCTTCTGTCTGATCCACGACAGGAGTCACGATGTCCCCGTCACGGTCGATGGAAAAAAAGCCCTCCTTGTCAATCTGGGTGCGGCCCTGCGGCCTCATCAGTTTTGAATATACTGGATAGTACTCCTCCAAAGGCTCCAGCTCTGACTCCTCCAGTGGGGCCCCGCTGTCCCCGATGATGCAGCAACAGCCTTTGCAAAGGGCGTAGTCGCAGGCGAAATATTCAGTGACGACATCCTCTGACACAAGGATGTCTCCGATTTGGATGATGGTTCCGAACTTATTGTTTGACGACATATTCAATTCTCATTCCTTCGGACAGGACGCCGAAGATTTCCTTAACCTTGTCGGCGGAGACGCTGCCGATCCTGTTGTTGTAGCCAGTGAGCACATCCTTGCCGGCGGAATAGCGCATAAGGATGGCGTCGATGTAGTTGTCCGTGTTTGACAGATAGGTGGCGTAGTTGTTGGCCAGCAAGGATTTGCACGAGGCCAGCTCCGCCGCGTCAACCGGTTGCGAAAGCACTGTCTCTATGGCTTTCCTTGCGGCGACAAGGGCTCTCATCGGTTGGTCAGAGCCACTCTTCACCCCATAAGGTAGACCTGTCTCCGGAACAGGCGAGCAAGTGAAGATCAACTCCAAAGCCTCCTGTGGCCAGACGCTGAAACGGTCAGACATCCTCACGCTGAAGCCATGCTCTGCCATCACGCCTGTCAACCTACGCTGAAGGGCGAGACCGGCGACCTTAAAGGCCATGTAGTTCTCCGTCGTGAAAGGCTCGGCACAGGCCAAGGCGACGCTGATGCTGACCGGAGAGCCGATCTTTGAGTATGTTGTCGCCCCTGTGCGCATCTTGTACGGAACGAACTGCCTGACTGTCGAAGACTTGCTGACACGGAATCCGCCAAGGTACTGACACAGCACCTTCTGCACCGACTCCGCCGGCATGTCCCCCACGATCACCAGAACGCCGTCATTGGTGCGGACAAACTGACTGTCAAAGAAATCCGACGCGTCATCCATGACTGAATCCGTCAGTCCGGACGGAGTCTTGACCGAGGAGTAATTGTAGTCCTGGTACATCAGGCTGTCAAGATAAGCCGGCTCCAAAGATGCAAGTTCCTGAGTTCGCCATGACTCAAAAGCGGAAGCGGACGGTCTTCTACGATTGGCGGCGGAAAGTAAGGCTTTCAGCACAAGGGTAAGCCTGTTTGACGGAGCCGAACCAGACAATCTCAGATCCGAGGTCGAAACCGTACAGTCCATCTCGATTCCGTTTGACTTGAGAATCTTGTAAAAATCACTTCCGGACATTCCAGCGATCTCACAAAGGCCAAACATGTCCGAGAAGAAAGCCCCCTCACCACGCTGAAGGCTCCTCACGGTGGAAAAGCCGCCTTTGACCATCAATGAATAGCTGAAGCGCCCCTTTGTGTCCATCTTCTTGTAGATCACCTTCATGCCGTTGGAAAAATTCCACATATCCCCGCCGGAGACCGGTTCGGAAACCACCGACCTGACCTTTACCTTGTTCTTCTCGTTCCAGAAAGCCGAAGTGTCCCTGGAACTGTCTTTCCAATGATAGATAGGCTTTTCCAGCATAGAGACGCCTCTTCCGGCTGACTCGAACACCGCCGGCCAGAACCACTCGTCATAGTCTTCCTCATTTCCGGTCCACGTCACGTACGGAGTTTCCATTCCGGAGAGCAAGGCGGAGGCGTAGGAGTTGAAAAGATCAGTCTCGGCCTTCGCGGACATATTCCTTGACAAAAAGAATCTCGCCTTGGTCGCCGGGGAGGCCAAGTCAGCTCCGTATAGATAAGCGGAGGCGCACTGGCGGACGAGCGCATCGTTGGAGGAAGCCTTGAGGCAAGCGTTCAGGACGGAGTTGCGCGCGACCCTATATTCATCGGATCCGACTCCTTGGGAGCAGATTTCCGACAAAGTGGAGGCGACGGCCAAAGTGGCAGGCATCAGCTGGCCGCGGGATGTCCGCACACTCACGCTGAAACGCTCGTCACCGGCGCTTGCCGCACTGCTTGAATACCTTACCTCCAATGATCTTACAGGAATATTCTTAGACATGAACGACTCTCTAAGACGGCTTGAGGCGACCTCGCGCAGCGCGTTCGAGAAAAGCTCCGAGATGAACGGCTGAATGGTCCCCATCTGATCGTACGGAGTCCTCGGCGAGCGGAATTCCACCGTCACTGAAGAAATGTCTGACGGGGTGAATGAATATTCAGCCTCCTCCAAAGGCTTCCAGACATATTCCTTTTTCTTATAGACAGGGTTGCGTGACGGGACCATCAATGAGAAGACATTCATCCTTTCGATTATGGCCGATGGATTGATGTCGCCCGCAATGATGACAGCATGCCGGTACGGGCGGGCCGCTATCAGATCGAACATCATCAGAAGGGTGGTGTCCGACGCCGCCTTATCAAAGACAGGCACATCATCGAATCTGAATATGGTAACGTCGCCATTGTAAGAGACATAGCCTTCCTGACGGCAACCTATCCCCTTGCGGGACAGAAACTTGTAAGGAATGGTCTTGTTGAAGTGGGGCAATGAGGAGAGTTCCTTCCTGGCCACAAGCGTGTCGCACTCACCCTTGCGCACAAGGGCGAAATCGGCCACTCCTTTCATCGAAGGATTCGTCACCAGATAGTATGAGATTCCATTTGTTAGATTGCCCGTCGTGACGGCCGCGTCCTTTTGGAGAACGGGCAGATCCTGCGCTGGCATCATTATTGAAAAACCCAGCAGCGCAAAACACAAGACTGATTTGATAAAGCAACGCATTACTGACACCTCCCGTTTAGACAAAAATAACCAATAATGTGCAATTGACACAAATTTTTATTACATTTGTGGTTATTGCTATTATCAGGAATATAGTTAAACATAAATTTTAATACGATGAAAAAGTTTATTCTCGCGATCGCTGCCGCTTTCATGGCAGCAAGCATGGCATCCGCTCAGGACATGGCCCAGGCAACAGAACTCTACAATAATGGAGCCACAGCCATCTCTCTGAAGAATTGGACCGAAGCCCTCGACTGCTTCCAGAAGGCTCTCGAAATGGGTAAGACTATTGGCGCTGACGCCGATGAGCTCGTGGCCAACTGCAAGAACGCCATCCCGGGTGTAGCCCTTGAGATAGCCAAGGACCTGATCAAGGACAAGAAGTACGATGAGGCCGCCGTAAAGCTTGAAGAAGTTGAAAAGATCGCAACTGAATATGAGAACACCGAAGTTGTGGAAAGGGCGAAGGAACTCGTTCCTCAGATGTGGATGCAGAAAGGCGTGGACGCCTTGAAGATCAAGGACTTCGCCACCGCCGCCGACGGCTTTGCGAAGTCTTACGCCATAGACACAACTGCCGGCAAGACCGCTCTCTACCTTGGCCAGGCTCTCGGAGCCCAGGGCAAGAACGAAGAGGCCATCGAGGCTTTCAAGCACGCTGCCTGGAACGGCGAGGAGGAAACCGCCAAGGAGCAGATTTCCAACATCTATGTAAGGCAGGCCAACGCCTCTTTCAAGGGAGGCAAGCTCGCTGACGCTGTCAAGGCCGCCGAAAAGGCCAACGAATATGCTGAGAACGCCACCGCCTACCTCATCGCCGGTCAGGCTTCCCAGAAACTCAGCAAGAACGCTGACGCGATCAAGAACTTCGAGAAGTACCTTGAGATCAAACCGGACGCAAAGAACGCCCCGGCCATCACTTTCACTGTAGCGGCTCTCTATCAGGGCGCCAAGAACAACGCCAAGGCCCTGGAGTTCTACAAGAAGGTTCAGGACGATCCTAAGTTCGGCGCTCAGGCCAAGCAGATGATCGCCTCCCTCAGCAAGTAATTCCGAAATTTCCCTCTCCGCCGCTTGCGGTGGAAGCAAGTCCCTCCCCCGAGGGGAGGGATTTAGGGTAGGGGTAACGTAAATGAAAGTTCGAGATGGGCAACCATCTTGCAACGTGGGATGTTCCAATAATTAATTTCAGCGAGGGAAAATGCCTGGTTATCTCGAGCTTCTCGCTCCAGCGAGGAATATAGACATCGGCATCGCGGCGATTGACTGCGGTGCCGATGCCGTGTATATCGCCGGACCTGCGTTCGGAGCGCGGCAGGCCGCCGGAAACTCGATGGAGGACATCCGGAGGCTTTGCGGGTATGCCCACAGGTTCGGCGTGCGCATATTCCTTACACTCAATACCATCCTATTTGATGACGAGCTTGCGGAAGCGGAAAGGATTCTTGCGGAGGCGAAGGCCGCCGGGGTGGACGCTATCATAGCGCAGGACCTTGCGGTCTGGAAACTGACAGACCTGCCGGTCCATGCGTCGACACAGTGCGCGATAAGGACTCCGGAGAAGGCCAGGCTTTACGAAAGCGTCGGGGCTTCACGGCTTGTGCTGGAAAGGGAGCTGTCCCTGGAACAGATCAAGGCGATACGGGCGGCGGTCAACTGCGAGTTGGAATTCTTCGTGCACGGAGCCCTTTGCGTCTGCTACAGCGGACAGTGCTACATGTCGGAGCGGATCGCAGGGCGAAGCGCCAACCGAGGGGAATGCATCCAGGCATGCCGGTCCCTCTACGACCTTGTGGACGAGTCCGGGAAAGTCCTGGCGCGGAACAAGGCCCTGCTTTCGCTGAAAGACTATAACCTCATCGACAGACTGAAGGATCTGGCCGAGGCGGGAATATGCTCGTTCAAGATTGAAGGGCGGCTGAAGAACGTTTCGTACGTGCGGAATGTCGTACGGGCATATTCATTGGCGTTAGATGAACTGGCCGCGGCGAACCCGGAAAAGTACCGCAGGACCTCTTTCGGACGGTCGGAAGGTGGATTCACGCCGGATTTGGGGAAGACCTTCAACCGGGGCTACACGCAACTGTTTCTGACCGGAAAACGGTCGGCCGGATGGTCCTCGATGGATGCGCCGAAATCGATCGGGGAAGAGGTCGGGACGGTGGTCTCCATCACTTCGTTGCGCCAGACCTCACAGGCAGGGAGACGGGTAAGTTCTCCGTCCGGCAAACGGACAGGCGAAGAGAACATCACGATAACCGTACGGATGAAAAAACCGACCGAACGGATCCAAAACGGGGACGGATTCTCATTTATCGCCAAAGGGCGCGGGGAAATCATCGGTTTCCGTGGGGATATCTGTCAAGGGAACCGTATTACTTGCAGGAATGTCACCGGTCTCTATCCAGGGGCGAAACTGTACAGAAACCTCAGCATCGCTTTCGAAAGGGAGCTGGAATCCAACCTGCCGGTCAGGAGGATTCCTGTGGCGGTGGATATCTCGGTCAAGGTTGGCCGGTTCGCTTCGACGGGTTCGGTCACTTCGACTGGCTCAGTGACCGAAAGAGGTGGATCTGTGACTGAAATACACGATTCTGTGACCGGAGAAGCTCGGTCGCTGAGCTTGCCGAAGCGGCCGAACGAGCATACATATTCATTGAGGATCAACGCCGTAAGCCAGGATGGACGAAGTGTAACACTGGAATGCGAGGCAGATGGCAGCGCGGCGGAGAACGCCGAAAGGATGCGCGGGATGTTCGCCTCACAAATCTCAAAAGTGACGGGAATATATTCATTCACCCTGCATTCGCTTGAAATTGAAACGCATGACGGCTCGCTCCCGTTCCTTCCCGCCTCCACTCTGAACTCCATCAGGCGTGACCTTGCCTCCACCCTCGAAGAGATGTCTTGCAATATGCCCCCTTTGCCAAAGGGTCAGCCGAGTTGTAGACAAAGCCTGGCTCAAGTACATGATATTCAAGAAACATCTTCAGAAGGGGTCCATCTTACCTACAAGGCCAACATCGCCAACCACATCGCCCGGGAAACCTATCAATCTTTGGGCGCGACCCAAACAGACGATGCCTTTGAGCTCTCTCACCGCCCCGACGCCGAGCTGATGCGCACCAAGTATTGCATCCGCTACGAACTCGGCCTCTGTCCCGTCAAGCAGAAATCCGACGGAACAAATGGTTCGGCCATCCCGTACACCCCATCAACCTCAGACACGACCGTCTTCAACCGCAAGCCTCCCTTTCCGGCCCCCCACCTCCACCTCTCCAATAACGGCAAGCGCTACCCTATCTCATTCGACTGCGCCCACTGCGAGATGGTGATACGAGCAAACGATTAATTGTGCATATATCAACACACTTGGAAGGGAACCTTCATGGAATGGTACAATGAATCAGTTCAACCTCAGGGACTCAACCCGCTCATAAGACAATCCGGTAGCTATACAAATCCGCTCAACCGGAATACCTAACGACAGCTAAGAAACTGTTTTGATTTGTTTGAAATG
>DJRG01000051.1:0-12753 GCA_002438845.1 Bacteroidales bacterium UBA6366 | reverse complement strand
CAAACAAATCAAAACAGCTTCTGAATATTAAATGGAAACAATCCCACACCTATAGTTTGTCGGGCGCTTCGAAAAGCTCAGCGGCCAGACACCTCCTTTTGGACTTGATCCGGCTTAGATCAGTTCACGGATGATCTCGTCGGAGGTGAAAAGGTGGTCTTCGGGGATGCGGATTCGGGTGTCACGGACTTCCAAAGCACCTTCGCTCAAAAGGGAGTCAACGACAGCGCGGTCTGCCAATGAATATAATTCCGTGGCTTCAAGGCCTTTATCGGTGCGGAGAGAGAGCATGATCTTCTCGACCCTGATGTCTTCCGTCGAAAGGGTCTCAAAGTTTCTTGAATATGTTGCCAGACTTCCGTCCGAGGTCATGTGCGGAAGTTCCTGACTGTTCCAGGAGCGGACATTGCCGGTCAGGGAGTGAGCACCGGGGCCGAGGCCTACGTATGGGGCCCTGCGCCAGTAAGCGCTGTTGTGGACGGCCTCGAAACCGGGCTTTGCGAAATTGGAGATTTCGTAATGATGGTAGCCGGACTGTCTCAAGCAACGGCACAGGATGTCGTACTGCCGGCGGCATTGTTCATCAGAAGCCTCAACGTAACGGCCGTCGGAGACCATCTTGGCTAGGGCACTTCCTTCCTCTATTGACAGTTGGTAGGCCGAAATGTGCTCTGGAGCAAGGCTCAAGGATTTCTCTATCGTGCCTATCCATGTTTCATCCGTCAGTTGGGAAAGGCCGAAGATCAGGTCGATGCTGATGTTCCGGACTCCACATTCGCGGAGAATCCGGAAGGCATCGATGGCTCGCCGCGCATCATGGCGGCGATTCATCCAAAGGAGGATTCCATCATCGAAAGACTGGACACCCATGCTGATCCGGTTCACGCCAAGAGAAATGAGTCCGCGGACATATTCGTGCCCCTTTTCAACTATGTCCTCGGGGTTCACCTCCACGGTGAACTCATCGAAGTGTTCCGTTGGGACTGTCGCTTCGAAGGTTGGTGAGCCATGTCGAACCACAGGCTCAGTGACCGAAAGGACCAGATCAAAGACCGAAGAAAGCGGCTCAGCAGCCAGAGGGACAGATTCGGCAACGGCAGCGTCAGAAACAGAGATCTTTTCAGAGACGCCAACAGTAGGTCGCTGAGCCTGCCGAAGCGCACAGGACGAGGTCAAAGCCTCGACAATACGGGCTAAAACATCAAGAGGAAGCACCGATGGGGTGCCTCCTCCTATGTAGAGTGTGTTGACCGCATCTTGAGCGGAGATATTCATTGAAAGTTCCTCCTGACGGCTATGGATTTCCGCAATGACGGCGTCAGCATATTCATTGAACGCCTGTCCGCTCCGGCATATCTCCGAATAAAAGTCGCAGTAGGTGCAGAAGCTGCCGCAGAAGGGAACGTGAAGGTAGATCACGGACTATCGGAGCAACAGTTCGGTCTTGCCGAGGAACGCCTGAGAGGTGTAGGCCTCGACAGTGTATATTCCTGACTGATAGGAAGGAATGTCGTTGAGATAGATGCTCAGGTCAACCTCCTTTCCCTCGTAATCCACCTCACGGGAAGCGGAGGCGACCATGGTCTGGCCGTTGAACGAGAACGAGGTCTGGTTGCTGTTGGTGAGGAGGATTCCGTCAGGATCCTTGACACGCAGGTAAACTCTCACCGGTCCTCTCGGAGCCAGATCATTCTCGACAAGGCTAAGCGAGGCGAGAAGCCTTACCACCCTGCTGCTTCTGTCTGTGACCTTGTCTGAGCCGTTGTAGGCGGCGACACTCAAGCCTCTGGACTTGATCACGGAACCAGCCGCAACCTGACCGGCAAGATTCTCGACCTGCCCCTTGAGGTCCGCGTTCTCGGCACGACTCTCGGCCGCCTCGCGACGGGCTGCCGCGGCGTCTGCTGTCAGTTTGTGATTCAGAGTGTTGAGGGAATCGATCTGCACGATGTAGTTCTTCATGATGCTGCGCAGGGTTCCAAGCTCCTTCTCATACTGACGCATCTTGCGGCGGTTCGTGGCCTCGGTCTTCTGGATTCTCTCTATCAGCTGGTTGACCTCCTCCTTGGAAGAGTCCAACTGGCTATTGATTGAAGCATAGTCAGATGAAAGGCTTTCATAGTCACCCTTGAGGGCGATCATCTGTTGGGTAAGATCATCCTTCTCAGCGTTAAGGTCCTTTACAAGACTGGACTTTGAGAACCAAATGTAGGCAAGTCCCGCGGCAAGAATCACCGCCACCGTCACAAGAATCCACATCGTCTTCTTGAGGCTTTCATTCTTTCTCTCCTGCTCTTCGCGCTCACGGCGCTCCTGGATAGGATCTATTTCTGCCATAGTCTTTCGATTTAATGATTAATGACACAAAAATAACAAAACATTTCGTAATTTTGTCTGGATAGCAAAAATCGGACTAAATGAATTTTGCTTTTGCAAAACACCGATTTCTTCACCTTGGTGAAGGTAAGTCCCTTCCCCAAGGGAAGGGATTTAGGGTTGGGGTAACGTAATTATACGAGTGTGGGCAATCACCCTCGAACGTGAGATAATGTTAACAGCAGCAAGTAATTGCCTACTTGCGATAGTTGAGTGGTATGAAATATTTTATCAGAGCGGTCAAATACTTTTTCTATTTCACGATCCTTTTCGTGGTCATCATGGCGGCGCTTGTGTTCGCCGGAGTCGTCAAGGCCGATGTCAGCCTGATGTTCCGTGACGGTTACAAGTCCTTGTGGCAGATTGCGTTGCTGTTCGCTTTCGTGTCAGCTTTCTACCCAAGGTTCGGCTTCATCAAAAGATCCGTCATGCTGAAAGGTGAATATTCTGACCTCCGTGGCGGGGTTATTGAATATATGGAGATGCGCGGCTACCGTCTCGAAAGCGAGAACGGCGAGAACATGACTTTCCGTCTCCGCTCCAAGTTCAGCGCCCTGTTCAAGATGTTCGAGGACAGGATCACGATGACCCGGGAGCTCGGCGGTTTTGAGGTGGAAGGCCTTACCAAGGAGGTGGTGCGGATTGTCGGCGGACTGGAGTACAAGTTCCGCGCGCCGGACGAGGAATAGAGTGATGAATATGCCAATGTGGTGCCCTAAACCACTAAGCATAAGTTTAACCCTTTAATATTCAAAGATTATGGCAGAAGATTTCAAGACTGTCGCGAAGTTCAGCGACGCAATGAGCGCCCACATCACCGCGGGCATGCTCAATGAGAACGGCATCCCTGCCGCTGTGTTCGGGGAGAATTCATCCTACGTTTCACTGAACTATGTTGATCCCGTCGAGGTCAAGGTCAACGCCGCTGACTACGATGCGGCCATGGCCCTTCTGGCCCAAGACAACAAGGTAGAATAGCCCTTCACAGAATACGCGGACAGGCTTGTCGGCAAAAACTTTAAGCTGTCGGGTGCAGAAAACATTGTTTTGCACCCGACAGCCGTTTTCAGAGCATAAGCGGGGGCGGGAAAGACCCTATTGCCCCCGGTCTTCTCAATCCAGATTCGGTTTATTTAATCTTGCGGTAGAAAGTGCCGCTCTGCCCCTTAATGTGATATTCCTTGGTTGTGTTCCACGTCTCGCCGCTGTGGTAAATGCGGTTCTGGTCACTTGTGCTGACATATTCATTGCCAAACTTGTCCACAAATGTTCCTCCCTGAGAAGAAACGCAGTCCCGACCGGAGGAAGCTCCGCCGACAATGGCGCCGATTACCGCAAGCACGGCCAAAACAGCAAGAGCAAGCCACCAGAAACTTTTTATCACAAAAATCCCGAGGCTCAATGTCGGTGCGGCGAGCATCAATCCTGTGACGATGCATCCTGTCGCCGGCAACCAACCACCCGTACATCCGAGCAGGCCATCGATGACAACCATATAAAACGACGCCACCACCATAAGCGCCAACACTCCAACATATACCAATGCCAATGAATATTTCAGAACGCTCTCGTCCATCATCTCCCGTGAGCATATCTCTCTGATCGTCGGCATTGCCTTGCCCACGGACAACGCCAGCCCGGCCGCCGCCACAAGCAGGACCATGAAGCGAAGTGCCGCACGCCAACCATCTTTTTCATAAAAAACGCTTCCCCATGTTGTCAAGGCGGCGCAGACAAACGGAATTATGAGATAGAAAACAGTACTGGTCATAAGTATATATTTATTAGTTTTCAAATATAATAATTCAAAGCGACAAATTCTGTCGTCTTGAAGAGAAATTCGAGAATATATGAAACCAGACCTTAGGCAAGGCGCTGATTTCAACGGGCATAATGTTTGTGATTACAAGGAAATTCCATATATTTACAACGATTTAACATTTAAACTTATCAAGCCATGAGGAAGAACTTGCTACTTGCTGCCATATTCATTCTGTTTCTGATTGCAGGTGGATTGGAAACACATGCGCAGGTGCCCATCACAATCAAATGTGAGAATAACGCCAAGACAGCCACAGACATCAGAGTACAGATCACTTTCCCGTCCGGTGAAATGAAAGCGTATGATGGAAAGAATTTGGAAAGCAACGTTTTGGAATATCAGATAGAAGGTACCGGAGAATGTAAACTGTTCATCCAATTCAAAGAGAAGGAAGCCAAGGCGCCAACTTTCATCTCCAAGAAGTTCATCATTTCAGGGGAAGAAAAGAATATTGAAGTCCACACCTCCATTAATCTCAGGGACATGGTGATTCCATGCGGCACTGAATATTCAAACAGAAGGTACTGCGTTCTGCTTATAAAGAAAGTTTATCCGGAATGTCCTGAAGGACAATACCCCAATGGATATGAGAACGATTCGGAGCGGACGGGACTCTGGGAATATGCCCTCCAAAGCGTAATCCAAAAATAGGTAAACAGACCACCGGTACGGGAAACGGCGGTTTGGAGTGCCAACCAAGCCATCGTCAACGTTTGGTACAGGAAAGTGCCGTCTGGTGTACCAACAAAACATGAAACCGCATTTGGTACAGGAAAGTGCTATCTGGTGTACCAACTAAGCACGAAACTGCGTTTGGTACAGGAAAAAGCCCTGTGGAGTACCGATGAGGTTTGATCGCATAGTCAGATCATGAGCATTATCCACCCCTCAGCCTTGATGAATTCGTCCGGTAAAACTGCCTTCTACCGGACAAACCTTTGATGTGAGGCAGTAGTGGAACAAGATAGCGGAAAAGACTTTCCGAAATTTTGGTAACGTGCAAAATTTCGGAAAGTCTTTTCCGCTATCGTCAACGCACCGGTGACGCCAATCAGTAAGGACGGATTGGTGCACATCGGCAAGTAAAAGTCTCCTATCTGAATTTTGGTAACGTGCAAAATTCAGATAGGAGACTATTCTTGCCGTGTCGGGCTGCAGTGTCGCTTCGACAGGCTCAGCGACCGACTCAGCGAGCGAGCGGACGGACCAGCCTTACGCGAGACGCTTTTCAAGGCGCTCGCGGATGGCGGCGATGAAGTCAGCGGAGTTCTTGACCTGAGGGGTGACGCCTTCCATGAGGTTGGCGAGGTCCTTGGTCACGATGCCTTCGTTGAGGGTGTCGAAGCAGGCGGCCTCAAGCTGATCCGCATAGTTCACAAGCTCAGGGATGTTGTCCAGCTCACCCCTCTTGCGGAACGCGCCGCTCCACGCGAAGATCGTGGCGATAGGGTTCGTGGAAGTCTCCTCACCCTGGAGGTGCTTGTAGTAGTGACGAGTCACAGTACCGTGGGCGGCCTCATATTCATACTTTCCGTCAGGGCTGACGAGAACGGATGTCATCATGGCGAGAGAACCGAAAGCGGTGGAGATCATGTCGCTCATCACGTCACCGTCGTAGTTCTTGCAGGCCCAGATGAAACCACCCTCGCTACGCATTACACGCGCTACAGCGTCATCAATCAAAGTGTAGAAGTACTCGATTTCTGCGGCGGCGAAGGCATCCTTGTACTCAGCGAACACCTCCTCGAAGATCTCACGGAAACGTCCGTCGTACTTCTTGGCGATGGTGTCCTTGGTGGCGAACCAGATGCTCTGCTTGAGGTCAAGGGCGTACTTGAAGCAAGCATGGGCAAAGGAACGGATCGAAGCGTCCGTGTTGTGCATTCCCTGAAGAACGCCTGGACCCTTGAATGTGTGCACGATCTGCTCTTCCTTCTTGCCGCTCTCGCCTTCGAAGACGAGCTTTGCGACTCCCGGTTCCTCAACGCGGATGTCAACACTCTTGTAGACATCACCGTAGGCGTGACGGGCGATGGTGATAGGTTTCTTCCAGAACTTAACGGCAGGAGAGATGGAAGGGATGGTGATAGGTGTGCGGAACACGGTACCGTCCAGCATTGAACGAATCGTTCCGTTCGGGCTCTTCCACATCTGATGCAGGTTGTACTCGGTCATACGCTTGGCGTTCGGAGTGATGGTGGCGCACTTCACGGCCACACCGTACTTCTTCGTGGCGTTGGCGGAGTCAACCGTCACCTGGTCTGCGGTCTCGTCACGATGAACAAGGCCAAGGTCATAGTATTCTGTCTTCAGATCAACAAATGGAATGATAAGTTCATCCTTAATCATTTTCCACAGGATCCTTGTCATTTCATCACCATCCATCTCAACGAGAGGAGTGACCATCTGAATCTTTTTCATAATTGAATATCAAAAATTAAAGTGTTTACGAATATAATTGCTTAACCACTTCAGGCCTGCGGACAATAGCAAAGGCCGCAAGCCTAAAGTGCCAAATTTCAACTACTTGTTCTTCTGCGCGGCGTAGAAGTTCATCAGGCAGCCGTCAGCGAGGATCTCACGCTCGTCAGCGGTGAGATTCTGGAAGTAGAGGTGGATGTCCTTGACTCCCTCGGCGCAGATCACCTTGGCGTCGATCTCCTCCTTACCCGAAAGGATGGCCTCGCGGATGCCTGGAACATAAACGAAGTCACCGGCTACATATTCAAAAGGAGTGTCCTTTGAGATTGTGAAAGGAACGATGCCCCAGTTGATGCAGTTGCTGCGGTAACGCTTGGTGGCATATTCATAGCAGATGTTGGCGTCGCCGCCGAGCACTTTCTGGCAGGAAGCGGCCTGCTCGCGGGCTGAACCGTCGCCTGGCTTGTTTGCGAACACACATGAACCGAACGAGGTGTTCTCAGCCTTGGCTCCGACCTTCGCAAGAGCGTCAAGCACGTGCTGAGGGGTCTTGCCCTCGCGGCGCTCAAGGTCTTCAGCCTGGATCCTCTTACTCAATCCGACATATTCAGGAACACGGCGAGAGAGAGCGAACTCAGAGAGTTTCAGAGGGTTGGAACGGTAGCTTGAGGTCTCGCCCGAAGGGATAAGCTCGTCGGTCGTGGTGACAGGGTCGTGGATGACAGCGGCGAGTTCGAGGAGCATGTTCTCCTCCATCGGGTACATCTTAGGCCAGTCCTTGATGTTCGGTCCGTAGCGGAGCTCGACTGTCGGGTCAGCCTTGCCGAAGCCGTAGTAGATGCGGCTCTTGTAGATGCGGTCATCGAATGAATATGGCTTGTGGGTGTCTTCATATTCAATGTCGGTGGCGGCTGTGATGACTCCTCCGTTGGCTGCCGTGGCGGCAATGGAACGCGCGTCCATCAGGCAGACAAGGGAAATCTGTCCCTGGCCTGGCTTGGAACCTTCGCGGTTAGGGAAGTTGCGGGTGGTGTGACGGATCGAGAGTCCGTTGTTTGCAGGGACGTCTCCGGCACCGAAGCAAGGTCCGCAGAACGCAGGCTTGATAACCACACCGGCCTCAAGCAACTCCTCAGCGATGTGGTTGCGGGTGGTCGCAAGGTAAACCGGGGTTGACTGTGGGTAGGCGGACATCGTGAAGTAGTCGTTGCCGATGGTCTTCCCCTTCATGATCGCGGCGGCCTCGCTGAGGTTGTCGTAAGTACCTCCGGAGCAGCCGGCAATGATGGCCTGGTCAGCGAAAGCCTTGCCGTTCTTCACCTTGCTCTCAAGGTCGATGGTGATCTTGTCTCCGAAGCGTTTCTTGGCATCTTCCTCCACCTTCTTGAGGATTCCCTCAGGATCAGCCTGGAACTCGTGGATCGTGTAGGCGTTTGAAGGATGGAACGGAAGGGCGATCATTGACTCCTGCTTGGAGAGATCGATGCGGATCATCGAATCGTAGTAAGCGATCTCGCCAGGCTGGAGAGTCTTGTAAGCCTCCGGACGCTCGTGCATCTTGTAGTACTCCTCGACTTTCTCATCGGTGATCCAAATTGAGCTGAGACAGGTGGTCTCGGTGGTCATCACATCGATTCCGTTACGGAAATCCGTAGGGAGGGAAGCCACGCCTGGGCCGGCGAACTCAAGCACCTTGTTCTTCACGAAACCGTTCTCGAACACAGCCTTGACAAGGGAAATGGCCACGTCGTGAGGACCGACACCCTTCTTAGGCTTGCCTTCGAGCCAAACCAGAACAACCTCAGGAGCGTTGATGTCCCAAGTGTTGTGAAGGAGCTGCTTTACGAGCTCACCGCCACCTTCTCCGACACCCATGCATCCGAGAGAGCCGTAGCGGGTGTGGCTGTCCGAACCGAGGATCATGCGACCGCAACCAGCGAGAGCTTCACGGACATATTGATGAATAACTGCCTGATTGGCAGGGACATAGATTCCGCCGTACTTCTTGGCCGCAGAGAGTCCGAAGATATGGTCGTCCTCGTTGATGGTACCGCCGACAGCGCACAGGGAGTTGTGGCAGTTGGTCATCGCATAAGGGATAGGGAACTTGTCAAGTCCGCTGGCACGGGCAGTCTGGATAATTCCGACGTATGTGATGTCGTGTGAGGCCATCGCATCGAACCTGATGCGCATCTTCTTGCCTTTGCTTCCGTCCACATCGTGGGCACGGAGGATTCTGTAGGCGATGGTGTTTTCGCGGGCCTCGTCGGCAGATGGCATTCCTGCGGCATCGTTGACGATAGTCTTGCCATTTTTCAGGTAAACGCCATGTGGAATCAATTCTACCATAATGGAAATTAGTTTTGTGTTAATAAATTATTAATTAGCAATCAATTATACTGTCTATAAATATGGTCAGGGACAACATGTCGGCGCTTCCGCCGGGCGAAATGTTCTCCCTGATGAAATCCTTGTTCAAAGACGACATTTTGGCCTCGCAGAAGTCTTCCAGAAGCCTTGAGGCCTCGGACTTGGCGCGGGCGAGCCCTTCCACTCCCCTTCTGTGGAGAATGTTGGTGTCGCCAAGAGTGGTCATTATGTGAAGCAGGGTCTTGTGACAACGACACGAGTCACCTTCCAGATCGCGGTAGTACGGCAGCCAGTCCTCGAACAGCTCAGGATAGGCCGCACGGGCGTTCTCAAGAGCGCCGCTGACCTTGAAACTTCTCTTCGCCTCGGCTCCGTGCGTACCTTGGGCGAGCGGAATTTCCGACGCGATGCGGGACACAAGTTCCTTAAATGAATATGCCTGCACAGATCTCGTCCTTGACGCTAAGTTGGAAGCTGCTGCAACGGAAAGGCCGATGCAAAAAAGAGCTCCTTTGTGGGTGTTCACTCCACCGGTGGCTTTCAGCATGGCTTTTTCGGCCTCTATGCCGATTCCCTTTATCTTTGTCGTATCTATGTCTTTTGCGGACTCCACGGCCAGCCTTGTCAGGTAAGGTCTTAATGCTGAGATGCTTTTAGACATCAGCGCATAGTCCATGTCTTTGTGGGCTCCGTTGTCTTGTTTATCGACTAGGCCCGGTTTTGGGGTCGTGTCGAGTTCCATCCGCAGCGCACGCTCCGCAAGGTCAGCGACCAAATAAGGGACGGAGGTTTCAGGAATATATTCCATCGCCTCTTTGAGGTTGCCTTTGTCCAAGGCCCGCCTCAACGATGTTGCGCTGATCGGGTTGCCGTTTTGCTCAAGTCTTGGGATTTCAATGAAATCTATTCCGGCCGGACGGTGCGCTTCGACAAGCTCAGCGACCGGAGAAATTGGCTCAGGGGCCGGATGGTTCGGCAGAATCTCCGCCATCAACTCGTTGTAGCGATGGGTAAGCGCATCTTCCGGCTCACTGCCGGCGAAACGCACCGTAACCCCAAGTGGCTTGGCGATGTGGTTCACAAACAGATCCAGATCAAGGGCGATCTGAGTGTCCGTCGCATCATCCAGTCTCTTCAGAAAATATGTCGGGAAAGTCGCCGCCGAGATGGCGTAGTCGCTGCCCTCGCAGACGGTCACGTTGTCAAGTCCGGCACAACCGGCCTCGATCATCGCTTTTCTCTCGGCATAAGGGAAACGGGAACGATCCTCCTTCACGACAATCACATAGAGATTGTCCACCTGCGAGGCGGCCTGCTCAATCAGCCAGCGATGTCCTTTGGTGAACGGATTGGCGTTCATCACAATCGCACCGTTCCTGCCCGGACGGGCAAGCGAAGCCAAGTACCTCTCGTACTCCGGAAGCCCTCCCCTGCCGTTCTCCATTAGAACAGCCTTCGGCGCTGACGCAAGCAACGAGAACCCAAGGCTTTTGAATATTCCCACGTTCTCCGGCTTGGTGAAGGCCTTGACAGACTCCCGGCCATCCTCACGGGCAAGGGCGATCAGACGGGACACAAGGATATTCATAAATCCCTCGCTGCGCGAAGCTTCCGACACAGCGACGCACTTGATGACGTTGCCGTCAAGCCCGCCTCCCGCAAGGATTTCGTCTCCGTCCTCGTCACGGCTGATGACCACGTAGCGGTCCAGCGGGGCGAGTCTGAGTCCATTGGCGGAAAGGAAAGTCTCGACCCGTCTCCGGACTGAGTTCAGCGACAGCGGAACCTCGCTTATGTAGTGACGGTTATCGCACATAGGCCTCGATCATTTCGTCTATCTTGGTGGAAAGTTCAGCCATCGTGTGAGTACGGTTGCGCATGCAGAAGCGAGCCTCGTTGTCACAGACAAGGCACTTCCTCGGACTTAGGCCGATTGACTCTCTTGAGACAGGAATTCCATCAGAGTCAATTACATCCAAATCGAAAAGACGGCCAAGAGGATGCGTGTTCTCAATGCGGCACGTCTCACGTTTGGCTTCCTCGTTGGAAAGAGGGGTGACGAGATAAGCCTCGTAGCCGGTCGGCAGATCGCGGAGCTCCAGTTTGAGCATCTCACTCCCGAAAGCCGAGCCCAAAGCCGTGACAGCGGCCTGGGCGACCACAAGGGATTTCAGATTACGCTTGACCTTGCCCGGCATGATGACCGTAAGGCAAACCAGAGTCCTTCCAGGGTAGCCTTTCAGCAGTTCCTTCTGGAAAGAAGCACGTTCCTCACGACTTGCCAGCAGTTGGTCAAGCGTAATCTCCATAAAACAAGAATCTATCTAATGTTCAGAAGATGTTTGATTTGATTATTTCTCCTCCTTAAGGGGAATCTTCAATAAATCAAATCAGTCCTCGATGTTCATTATGACATCCATCACTGAGCCGTCACGATTCATCACGACACCCACGACCTTGTCTCCGAACGGAAGTTGATCAGGAATGCCGATGGACTTGAGGGCCAGTTCCTTAAGGTCATGAATATCCACGATCCTCAGGCCGGCCTCCTTCAGGCGCTCCGCGATCTCAGGACGACGCGGGTTGACAGCGATGCCATATTCAGTGACAACGACATCGACTGTCGAGCCTGGGGTGATGAGGGTTGTGACTTCGTCCACCACACAAGGGATGCGTCCGCGCATCAGAGGGCAGACAATAATCGAGAGGGCCGAGTCCGCAGCCGTGTCAGGGTGTCCACCGACTGCTCCCCGGATGACTCCGTCACTGCCCACAAGCACGTTGACGTTGAAGTTCACATCCACCTCAAGGGCTGAGAGGATGACTATGTCGAGATAGTGGACGGCAGATCCAGGTTCATCCGCGCTGGCATATTCATTAGCGGAGACTCCCTTGTGGAACGGGTCGTTCTTGATGGATTCGGCGGCGACGCGGTCGAATGACTGAACGTCGATGAGGCGCTCGATGAGGCCTTCCTCGTGCATCTTGACCATGTGGGCGGTGATTCCTCCGAGCGCGAAGCTGGAGTGGATGCCCCTCTTGATCATTTCTTCACGAATATACTTGACCGCGGCAAGAGAAGCTCCGCCGGATCCGGTCTGGATTGAGAAACCTTCCTTGAAATAGCCGCTGTTGACGATGACCTTGGCCGCGTTCATCGCGAGCAGGATGTCGCGAGGGTTCTTGGTGTCGCGGATGGCTCCGGAAGAAATCTTGGAAGAGTCTCCTACAGAGTCCACGAGGACAACATAATCCACATCGTGCTCTGAAATCGAGTTCGGAGTGTTCGGATAATCAACAAGATCGTCGGTGATGATCACGACCTTGTCGGCGTACTGGGCATCCGGCTTGGCGTAGCCGAGGGAACCGCAGATTGACTTGGCGTGCTCGGAGCGGGAGTAACCGCTGGCGTTGCCGGCAGGGTCGCTGGAAGAGGCTCCAAGGAATGCGACATCAATGTGGAGATCTCCGTTGGCGATGGCACTTCCACGTCCTCCGTGACTGCGGAACACAACCGGCTCCTCCATCAGACCGTGGGAAATCTCCTTGGCGAGATCGCCGCGGAGTCCCGAGGTCGAGATCTTTGTGATCACTCCGTTCTTGATGTGGTCGATCAGCGGGGCATGAACGTCCGAAAGGCTGGACGCGGCGAGGTGGAGGTTCTTGAACCCCATCTCGGCCAGTTTGCCCACGACCATATTCACAACCTTGTCTCCGCCTCTGAAATGGTGGTGGAAGGAGATTGTCATTCCGTCCTTGAGACC